>JAYSYG010000590.1:0-3335 GCA_043716685.1 Sphingobacteriaceae bacterium
GATTTAGCAAGGGCCACAGAGTCCTGCAATGAAAAAGGATAATTAAAGTCCCCATAGCGGCTCGTGATTTGTTGCGAGCGGTAAACGGCGTGACTGAAGCTTTTTAATTTTTCAGGCTTTTGCTGCGACTGATCAAGTAAAAGATCGGGAAAACTTCCCAGTTCTTCAAATTGCTTAGGCTCCATGAGGACAAATAAATTTTTATCCTTTAATTTTATCTTTCCAATGTACTGTACATTCTTCTTATAGTTTTTCACAAAAAATAATCCGTCCACGAAGGTGGAGTCGGAATTCTCCCGGATCTGATCATCAAAAAAACCTTCATTCAGTAAAACCGGATCTTTTACTGCCAGCAAGGGTGTACAATTCTTGTCAAATAAAGAAAACTGAATGCTATAACGATCAAAATAGCCTCCGAAATATTTTTGTTTCAATAACAACGTCGCTTCCTTTTCCGCAGTAGGAATATCCGCTAAAAAAGTCAGCATCATGTTTAGCGGCTCGTCTTTCGCCATCCTGGCCGGAATTCCAGCAAATTCATTTTCAAGGATCGCGTCCTGCTTCTCACTGAGTTTTATGGATAATATATCCAGATCCTGCCGCTGATTTTTTTCAATGTAGGTATTAAAAAATTTAGAAGTGACTACCGACATGAGTACGATTTGCAACCCCAGCGCGAGTGCTATTTTAAAATTGTAAAGCCTGAGCAAAATAAAAAGCGAGCAGGCATAAAGAAGAAGCCAGTAATTTTCAATAAAACCCGTTCTTGCAGAAAAAATCTGCTGCAAAATACACAAACACAGGTAGAGCAGAAAAAACTTTAATGTGTCGCGCCGGCTATCAGAATTGAACAAATAAATGGAACGGTTTACCAGTACAAAAAGCGCGATTGAATAGATACTGAGAGCTGCCAGCCCTATAAACACCTGGAATTTTATATTGAAAATACTTAAGAAATCAAAGCTCAGGGTAGAGTTATTGATCAGACTTATTGCCGTTTGATTAAACTGGTAAAACAGCAGGAAGATTAAAACAAAAAGAATAAAAGAATAAAAAAATCTGTCCGCGTTTTTCGCAAAATTGCCCTGCTTAAAATGAAACACACAGGCGAAAAATAAAAGTGTGACCGCGTTCATTAAAATATCTCCAACATAGCCGTTTATAAACGACTGAGCGTTTCCAAACAATTGAAGATCGTATAAAACTGTTCTGTAAAAAAAGACGGGCCATTTCAGCCAGATCATCAAAACCCGGAGCAAAATAATAACCCCCACCCACAGAGCAGTACCCGAAGCGCTTGAACTATTCTTTATATCAAATAACACTGCAGCCAGCAAGATCAAAAATCCAATAAAAAAGGCAACAAAACCGGCATTGTCGACCCAACTGGCAGAATATTCTTTATCATTTCCTTTTATTGAAAAAATACGCTGGCCGCCTATATTTACGTTATAGGGGGATAAATTAGTGGTGTCTATTTTAACACCGTGAGGGATTTCCGTCCATTCCCTGAAGTCATTTTTAAGATAGTTATTCTGGAGTTCGTATGTTGATTTAAGAAGACAAAGAGCGATTCCTGTTTTAGTGCCTGCCGTTGCTTTAAAATAAAGATAGTACCCGTGGGGCAGTTTTGCCAGGCCCCGTGGTTCCTGGAATGCAGTAACTGCTTGTTTTAAGGGAAGCTGTGAGTTATTCCAGAAAACAATGCTATCTTTTTCCCATAGGTAAAGCCCGATCTTTTGTTCATCATAATAGGCTTCAAGTTCCTGCCATGCTTCTGCAGGGTTTTTATCCAGCAACAGGACCAATGCGGTGTTACACTCCACCGCCTTTTGATCAACGGCCCGTGAAGACTTTGAGGCTATTTCTGCGAGAGAAAAAACAGAGTATTGATCAAATACAAGGGATCCCGTAATAAGGAAAACACTGATAACTAATAAAATAAGATAAACCCTGCCCTTTTTCATTTTATACAAGTGGGATAACTCATGAAATAAATTGTGCAAAACCGTATATCACATTAGCAAAATAAGGATAATTCTTATGAAACAGTAAAAAAAATTTGGAGATGATTATTAATTTGGGTTTATATTTGTAATTTGCAGATATTTAGTGCTTGGCCGCAAAAGTCCGCTTTCGTCGTTACGTTTGAAACCGAACCTTTGGAACCAGCACAACTTTTAGTAAAGATTATTTAATATTATTTATGGCACAGGTAAACAAGACCCCGTTAAAAACATCAGCATCCTCAAAAGCTCCTACTTTAAAAGCTCCTACTTTTGCACCGCTAAGCCAAACCTTTAAGTATTTTACATTTTTGAATCAAAAGATCGCCATGGTTCTTATTGGCGTTGTTGGTTTTGTATTTTATATAACTTCGATAAACGGAGAGTATGCGCTTGATGACGGGATCATTATTCACCAGAATGACCATGTAATTAAGGGTGTGAGGGGTATTAAAGATATTATGACACGTGACGCCTATGAAAGTTTCTACCGTCGTATGTGTGCTACAGATCAGCTCGCCGGAGGTCGTTACCGTCCGTTATCTGTTGTAAGTTTTGCTATTGAACAACAATTAATAGGAAGCTACCGTACAGGACTCTACATGAAAGTGGAGGATTCCAACAAGAATGGGGTGCTTGATAAAGACATGGTGAATTTTACCTCACCCTGCGGAAGACCTGAAACCAATTACGAATACAACGATTTTGTGGATCTCAATAACAATGGTTTGGTAGAAGGTAACGAATGTTACAACTGCTGGGATCTGAATAAAAATTTCAAGAACGAATGGGATGAAGACCTGAACGTTGACGGGATCTTTAATGAAATTGACTGCCAGGTGTATGGCGCCAAAGTTCGCCATTTTAATAATATCTGGACGTTTGCTCTTGGCTGTATGTTCTTGTACCTGGTTTTCTCACGTTATTTTTTCAGGACCAACCAGGATCTTGCCTTTTTAGCAGCACTGCTCTTCACTATGCATCCCATCCATTCGGAAGCGATCGCTAACGTAAAAAGCCGTGATGAAATCTTTTCACTGATCTTTCTCTCACTCACTTTTTTCTATACGTTTAAGTACCTCGAAACGAAGAAGAACCTGGATCTCTTCTGGTCCTCGCTGATGTTCTTGCTGGCACTGTTATCAAAAGAATACGCTGTAACCTTGCTCATACTTGTGCCACTTGCCGTATACACATTTACCGAAAACGACTTCGATGTAAAAACGTTCTTCGATACAAAAGAATTCAAACAAACACTTTATGTAGGGCTTGCGTTTGTGTTCTGTGCTGTTATGATGCTTTATTTAAAACGTGACTTTGACATGCATG
>JAYSYG010000060.1:0-7462 GCA_043716685.1 Sphingobacteriaceae bacterium
AACGAGCAGGAGAGTTAATCATTGCTAACAAAGAGCTTGTCTTTCAAAATGAAGAGAAAGAAAAAAGAGCAGCAGAGTTAATTATTGCTAACACAGAACTGGCTTTTCAAAACAATGAGAAGGAAAAACGAGCAGCAGAGCTAAACATTGCTAATATAGAACTTTCTTTTCAAAACGATGAGAAGGAAAAACGAGCAGAAGAGTTAACCATTGCTAACCAAGAACTTGCTTATCAAAATGATGAGAAAGAAAAACGTTCAGCGGAGAAAGAAAAACGTGCAGTAGAGTTAGGCATTGCAAATAAAGAACTTCTTTTTCAAAACAATGAGAAAGAAAAACGTGCAGCAGAGTTAAGCATTGCTAACATAGAACTGGCTTTTCAAAATGATGAAAAAGAAAAAAGAGCAGCAGAGTTAATTATTGCTAACAAAGAATTGGCTTTTCAAAATGAAGAGAAAGAAAAAAGAGCAGCAGAGTTAATTATTGCTAACAAAGAACTGGCTTTTCAAAACAATGAAAAAGAAAAACGTGCAGCAGAGTTAAACATTGCTAATATAGAACTGGCTTTTCAAAACGATGAGAAGGGAAAACGAGCAGAAGAGTTAACCATCGCCAACAAAGAGCTTGCATTTCAAAATGATGAGAAAGAAAAACGCGCAGTGGAAAAAGGAAAACGTGCAGTAGAGTTAGGCATTGCAAATAAAGAACTGGCTTTTCAAAACAATGAGAAAGAAAAACGTGCAGCAGAGTTAAGCATTGCTAACAAAGAATTGGCTTTTCAAAATGAAGAAAAAGAAAAAAGAGCAGCGGAATTAATTATTGCTAACAAAGAACTACTGGCATTCACATTTGTATCAAGTCATGATTTGCAGGAGCCATTACGCAAAATACAAACTTTCTGCGAGATGATACTCAAAGAGGAAAGTAGAAATCTATCTGACAACGGCAAACATAATCTCCAGCGAATGCGATTAACAGCAGGAAGAATGCAACAACTCATCGAGGATTTACTTGCATTCTCACGCATCAGCACCACTGAACTCAAGTTTGAAAAAACCGACCTCAATATAATTATAGAAGATGTAAAAACCGAACTAAAAGATACTATTCTGGAAAAACACGCAACCATCGAAGCCTCCGAACTCTGCCACGCCAACATTATCCCTTTTCAGTTTCGCCAGCTTATGTACAACCTCATAAGCAATGCACTCAAATTTTCAAACTCCAAAATACCATCACACATAATAATAAAGAGTGAAATTGTAAAAGGGAGTGAATTAAATAACGAAAAACTCTCACGCATAAAAAATTATTGCCATATCACCATCAAAGACAATGGCATCGGCTTCGAACCCCATTTCAGCGAACGTATTTTTGGAGTGTTCCAAAAACTTCACGGCAAAGATGTATATGCAGGAACAGGAATCGGACTTGCCATCGTAAAAAAAATAGTAGAGAATCACAACGGTATCATCATCGCAAAAAGCGAATTAATGAAAGGGGCAACGTTTGATATTTACATTCCTGCGCCATAATACCACTTGTCAATTAGAAATCCGGTCATTGTCTGGCATGGAAAATGGATAGATTTTATGATGAAATTTGAGCTTGGTCTTGAAAAGCCAAAAGCAGCACGCGCGACACAAAGTGCGTTAACGATTGGGATTTCCTACGCTGTCGGAGGGTTAATTCCATTAACAGCATACTTCTTTTCCGATAGTCCTCAACAAGGCCTGATTATTTCTTCTATTATTACGATTTTCTGTTTGTTTCTTTTCGGATATTTCAAAAGTAAGGTTACCGGCCAGCCTGTAATAAAGGGAGCCCTTAAGGTTACTTTCATTGGTATTATAGCTGCGGCATCAGCTTTTATAATCGCCAGACTAATAGCATGATGATGAGAAAAAATTGGATATTATTCTTATTTTTCAGCATAATAGCCAAAAAACCAAAACAATAAATAATAAAATTAATTTTACGATTAGGTTGCATATTTTTTGTAAATTTGATATACGTTGAAAAGACTCTTAGTCATAGTATTCTCATTCTTCTATCTCATTTCATCGAGTGGGGTTTATGTAAATCTGCATTATTGTGGGGGTAAACTTAAATCCATTGGACTATTCCGGTTTTCGGAAAAGGCTTGCTGCGGAAAGAAAATGAATAGCAAGGGCTGCTGTGATAATAAAGGCAGTTTTTTGAAGGTTAAGGATGATCAGAACGCGCATGCTTCTATTGTCGTTACAGCTAATAACTCGTCTCAGTCCATTTTGTCTTACACATTTTCCCTCATCTACGTTAATCCGTTTCAGGAGCTTCAATCGCTTGCACACACTAAAGCGCCGCCCAACCTGGATTGTAATTCTATTTTCCTGGTTAACCGGTCTATTCGTATTTGATCTGAGTATAAATTCAGTGCTTTATTTGGCATGAATTTTATTCGATAACGTCAAATTCTAATCAAACCACTAAAATGAAAAATGTTTTTAATTATGTAGTTATAACTGCATGCGCCGTCTTAGTATTTTCCTGTAGTATAAATGTTTCAGATGCCAAAGATGAACCTGTGAAAACTATGGCTTCCGCAGTAACAACAACATTTAAGGTGTGGGGTAATTGCAACATGTGCAAAGAAACCATTGAAGGAGCGTTAAAGGTTCCCGGAATCTCTACAGCTGACTGGAATTCAGAGACAAAGACCATGACATTGAATTACGATAGCACTCTCATCAGTCTCGACCAAATTCAAAAGAACATAGCTGCAGTTGGCTATGATACTGAAAAATATAAAGGCAATGATTCTGCATATACGAATCTTCATGAGTGCTGCCAGTATGAAAGAAAACAATAAGCACAAAACGATATAATTAAAAACCCTCTTATTAATCTAACTTACAGTATATAAAAACTATCTATTATGAAAAAAACAATACACTTCACTTTTTTAATGAGTTTCCTAGCCGGGATCTTAACTGCTCAACTACCGAATGGTGGTTTCGAAACATGGAACACTATGGGTGCATACGAAAACCCTGCAGGCTGGGCTACTCTTAATAACACCACGGCTACTTTCAGTTTATTCACCGCCACTAAAGCCACACCTGGCAATCCTGGTAATGCATATCTTAAACTTACTTCAAAAACCATTAACGGCTCAGTTGTTCCTGGAATAGCAGTAAGCGGTAAACTTGATTCTATGACCAGGATGCCACTATCGGGTATCCCATTCACTCAAAGACCGGCTGCATTTGCGGGAAAATGGCAACACATGATCTACGGTAGCAGCCAGGGATCAATTATGGTTCTGTTAACAAAATGGAATGCGACATCAAGCGTAAGAGATACCATTGCACATGGACTTCAGGGATTATCAGGTATGGCAATGAACTGGGCTAATTTTTCATTTAATCTGAGTTATATGGATTCACTGCAATATCCTGACAGCTGCATTATCGTGTTGAGGTCAAGTGGATCTAATCCCACAAACAATGATTATCTCTGGACTGACAACTTAGCCTTTACAGGTACAGTTGCTGTTGCACCTCCCGTTGATCCTCCTAATCTTGTAGGATTAAAGGAAACTGCTAAAGGCGATATGAATTTTAGCCTGTTCCCAAACCCTGCCAATGGACAGGTAACGATCAATTACATTCAAACCTCAGGTGAAAAAATATGTATTCAAATTACTGATGTAACGGGTAAACTTATAAAAGAAATTGTTCCTGCTAATACAGTTAATGGTAAAAACAGTTGTATCCTGATAACAGATGGAATACCGAAAGGGAACTATATGGTCACTATAAGATCTGATACTTACAAGACCAGTAAAAAGTTAATAGTAGAATAAAATTTGCATGCTAAAACTAAAACCTAAGGACGCTTGCAATAAAATACGCAACTTTTTTTCGATGAAGAGTTCAAAACAAATAAAATTATACTTGATTAATAACTAAGATGAAAAATTTATACAGAATACTAATATTGGCATCCCTTGGTATGTATTCACAGGGATGGTCTCAAAGTACAGCAATGGACTTTAACAGAAAAGATTGTAACGGAATTTCGCGCCACTTGTTCGCTGATCTTGATTCGGGCAATGCAGTTATTATCGAATACTTTATGATCAATTGTGCACCTTGCCCTGCAGCAGGTCAGAAACTAGAAGCCATGAAAACGAGTCTTCTTGCACAGTATCCGGGAAAAGTGATTTCCTATGCAATGGCGTTTAACAATACATATTCTCAGGCAACAGTAAAAAATTGGGTTACCACGAATGGGTTCAGCGCTTTACCTATGGATTCAGGTGCTACCCAGGTGGCTTATTATGGAGGTATGGGAATGCCGACAATTGTTATTCTTGCAGGTAAAAATACACACAGTGTTTTAGGAACGCCTTACGTAGGGTTTAATACCAGTGATACAACAGCAATGGCAAGTAATATAAGAACCTACCTGAATAGCCAGAACACGAATACAAATACAACAGTCGGGATAACAAAAACCAATCTGAAGAGCGAGGACTTTCATGTATTTCCAAACCCGGCAACTAATGAATTTACAGTGACTTTTGACGTTAAGCAAGATTCAGAATTGAAACTTTCTATACACGATCTAAACGGTAGATTAATTAAAATGCTTGAAGAAACCAGGATTCCGGGATCTTACAGGAAAACGTTTAATCTATCTGAAATAAGTAGCGGAAACTATTTTATAAAAGCTTCAGTAAATAATCAGACGATAAGCCAAAAAATAACTGTTATTAAATGAGGAGAATGATCCGAGTGAATTTTCTCAATAAAAAAGGAACACTTGTTCCTTTTTTATTCTGTGCCATAAGCATCTTTAAAGCGCAAAATTCTCTGTATATTCCAGATACACTTAGCGGAACCTCAATTACTTTAACTGTTAAGAGCAGCACCAAACAATTCTTTGGGACGAACACTACACCTACTTACGGGTACAATGGAAGTTTTTTAGGTCCGACTATCTTTTTAAACAAGGATGACAGCGTAACACTTAATGTAACGAATTCATTAAGTCTGGCAACCACAGTACATTGGCACGGGCTTCATGTATCTCCGCAAAACGATGGCGGACCACAGCAGGTAATACAGCCCAATACAACCTGGAGTCCTTCTTTTAAGGTTAGAAATGAAGCTTCTACATTCTGGTATCATCCGCATGGAGATGGAAAAACAGAAATACAAATTTCGAAAGGACTTGCAGGGATGATTATCGTTAGAGATAATATTGAAAAAACGTATGTTCTTCCGCGCAGCTATAAGGTAGATGATTTTCCATTAATAGTGCAGTCGAAAAATTTTGATGTGTTTTACCAGTTTGCCACAGCTACTCACGAAGACAGTATCCTGATGGTGAACGGAACGTTGAAGCCTTATCTGCAGGTGCCAAAACAGGTAGTGAGATTAAGACTATTAAACGGGTCTGCTGATCGCACCTACAATTTTGGACTATCCAATAATTCTAATTTTTATCTGATAGGTAGCGATGGCGGCTTGTTATCTCAACCTTACTTAACTAACAGGGTGCGCTTGTCAACCGGCGAAAGGGCTGAAATTCTGCTTGATCTTTCTACCTATCCTGTAGGAAGTCAGTTATACCTTAAAAGTTATGCTTCTGAACTTCCCAGAGGTATTATAGGCGCAGATTCAGTAGGAACAGCTGCAATACTTATAGGAGAAGGTTACTATTCCAATCCCCTAAATGGCGCCGATTTTAATATACTGCGTCTTGACATAATTCCTGCTACTGCAAATGCCATTACAAGCATTCCCACATCGTTTGCGCCAAAAGTGCCTATTTCGACAGCCAGTGTGAATGTCATACGGCGTGTTCTCTTTTCACCAGATACAGTATTAAGCGGACAAGAAGGGAAAGTAGACGGACCTTTCTTTATGAACGATAAAG
This sequence comes from Sphingobacteriaceae bacterium, assembly GCA_043716685.1. Lineage (GTDB taxonomy): Bacteria > Bacteroidota > Bacteroidia > B-17B0 > Aurantibacillaceae > Aurantibacillus. The sequence continues at coordinate 5,929 of JAYSYG010000060.1, forward strand.
CTTTTCACATGGATTCAATAAACATTATTACGTATTTGAATACTGTTGAAATATGGAAACTGGTTAATAAGACACTGGTAGCGCATCCATTTCATATTCATGACATTGAATTTTTTGTGCTTGACATTAATGGAATACCGCCCCCGCCACAATACCAGGGACTTAAAGACGTAATATTAGTACAGCCAAATGATACTGTTCGTTTTATTACAAAGTTTACAACCTTCGCTGATCCGTATGTACCTTATATGTATCACTGTCATTTACTTCACCATGAAGATGATGGGATGATGGGTACTTTTTTGGTGATTGACCCGGCAACTGTTTCAATAAAAAAACAAACGGAAGAGAATAGTAAATTTCAATTGTTTCCTAATCCATCAAATGGCATTCTCACCATTAGAACTGGAAAAGTCGGCCAGAGCATCTATGCACGGATCTGGGACTCTTCGGGACAAATGATTTATGAAGCCAGTTTACGCGGAACGTTAAAAATAGATGTATCGGCATGGGCCAAAGGGCTTTACTTAGCGGAGATTATTGATGGGAACTCCCCTGAAACCAGGAAGTTTGTGGTAGAATGAAGGTTTAAACAAACCAGCACTTGACAAACTCTTCGATTTCATAAAAATTTGAATTTGACTCAAGCATCAAACGTTAATCAATGTGAAAATTAAATTACCCGAGAACCTTTTTTTGTCTGAATTGTTTTTACTCTTTAAACAATGGTGTAATGGTAGAGTTGGACGAGCAGTATTATAAAGAACAATTAGAAGCTAAAGAGGATATGCTGGCCAGAACTACTAATTTTTTAGTCGGCGCTCAAAAAACGCTGGAGCTAAAAAATTCAGAGCTAACGGAAACACAACGCGATATTTTTGACAGTGTAAGTTTTGCTAATATTATTCAAACGTCATTACAACCTGATGTAAATATTCTAAAAGTTTTTTTTAAAGACGCTTCCTATACTATTATGCAACAAATTGGAATTGGTGGCGATACCGTATTTATTAAAAGCACCAATACAGGTGTTTTTTTTGGACTGCTGGATGCCACGGGACATGGAATTCCTGCGGCTATGTTAAGCATTTCAGGCTCGCTTATTTTGAATGAACTATCACTTTCATTGGCAGTAGACAATCCGAAGGCCTTACTTGAACTTCTTAATTACAGGCTATACAATACATTTAATAGAAATAAACATTCCGTTGCCCATTTTGAAGGGGCCGTTTTTCATTATTCTTATCAATCCAAAGAGATAAGATATTGCTCAGCCAACGGGAAAGCGTTACTCATTTCAAATGAGGGGAAAATAAAACAATTACCTGTTTCCAAATCGTCGATAGGAGGGAATCAGCAGGTGATACTTGAAAATTTTGAACTTAATTTTGAAAAAGGTGATAAACTCGTCATCTTCTCTGATGGGGTGGTTGATCAATTTGGCGGGCCACATGATCGAAAATACATGATCGGTCAACTCAGGAAATTACTTGAACTAAATTACACTAAAACAGCGGATGAATTAACGGAAATG
>JAYSYG010000591.1:0-10076 GCA_043716685.1 Sphingobacteriaceae bacterium
CCCAGGCGTTTTGGAATCTCATCGTAATAGGCTTGAGGTGGTGGCGGCAGAAATTCAATCCCACGGGCCTTAAGTTCGCCGACAGTTTTAATAATATCATCTGTGGCCAGCGCTAAATGCTGTACCCCGGCACTTTCGTAAAAATCAATGTACTCTTCGATCTGTGATTTTTTCTTTCCTTTAGCTGGTTCGTTGATCGGGAATTTAATCCGCCCGTTTCCGTTGCTCATCACCTTACTCATTAAAGCGGAATATTCTGTGGTGATCTGTTTGTCATCAAAACTTAAAAAGTTTACAAAACCCATCACTTCTTCATACCATTTCACGGTAGCGTTCATCTGGTTCCAGCCCACATTACCAACCATGTGGTCAATAAACTTCAGGCCAACCGGCGCCGGATTGTAGTCGCTTTTCCAGTCTACGAATCCTGGTAAAAAACTACCCTTGTAATTTTTACGTTCTATAAACATGTGAACGGTTTCACCATAAGTGTAAATGCCTGAACGCACTACTTCCCCGTGTTCGTCTTTTTCAACTACCGGCTCCAGGTAAGATTTAGCGCCGCGTTTTACCGTTTCTTCAAACGACTTACGTGCGTCTTCCACCCAAAGTGCAATTACCTTTACACCATCTCCGTGTTTTTTTACATGTTCGCCTATAGGAGAATTGCTGTTTAAAGCGGTTGTTAGCACGAGACGAATTTTATCCTGTTTTAACACGTACGAGGTGCGGTCTTTTAAGCCAGTTTCCAGTCCTGCATAAGCATAAGACTGGTAACCAAAAGCTGTTTTGTAATAGTGCGCTGCCTGTTTTGCATTTCCCACATAAAATTCAACATAATCTGTTCCTAACAAAGGCAGGAAATCTTGTGCGCCTTCAAATATTTTTTCTAAACCGTATTCTACGTTTTTTACTTCTTTAGTTGCCATTTTCTTAATTTTTTATAGATGAATAAATTGTCAATCGTCAATAAGACAATTGTAAATGAAGGAATTCTCTTATGAACTCCACATGGCCATAGATTGTGCTCTGAGTATTTTTCTTCGCGACATAAGTGACATCAAAAATAACCATTTTACAAGAGAGTATCAATGCATGCAGGTTAAAGAACTAAATAAAGCCTTAAAAAAGGTATGTTTTCCTGAAAATACGTTACATTTATTAGATTGGACGTTTCAAATAGAGAGATAGAATCGTACGAAGTATTTAATATTTTTGGTGAAAGTATTATTACGAAGAGGACAGACTTGCAAGATAAAATTGCAATTGATTTCAGTGCTTATCCAAACGGCATTTATTTTTTAAACATTAAATACGGGGCAGTGTTTAAAACAATTAAAATTATAAAAGAATAATTTGAGGAATTAGTGAAATAGTCTCTAACAGTTTATGCAAGCTTCCCGTAAAGATCAAAATCGCTGGCTTCGTAGATTTTAACCGTAGAAAAATCACCCACGCGTAAATACGTTTCGTTATCTGCTTTTACAAGGACTTCATTATCCACATCAGGACTGTCAAACTCTGTGCGACCAATAAAATACCCTCCTTCTTTCCTGTCAACTAAAATTTTGTAAGTGTTTCCAACCTTTTCCTGGTTAAGTTTAAATGAAATTTCCTGTTGAACTGCCATAACCGCATCAGCACGTTTGCGTTTTATTTTTTCAGAAACATCGTCCTTTAATAAATGAGCGTGTGTATTTTCTTCGTGCGAGTACGTGAAAATTCCAAGACGCTCGAATTTAGTTTCTTCCACCCAGCGAAGCATTTCTTCGTGGTCTTTTTCTGTTTCTCCGGGGTAACCGGCAATCAATGTAGTGCGGATAGCGATTCCCGGGACTTTATCCCGGATCTTATTTACAACATCTATTGTTTTTTGTTTGGTAATTCCGCGGCGCATGCTGGTGAGCATATTATCGCTGATGTGCTGCAGAGGCATGTCGAGATACTTACATACGTTCGCTTTTGCATTCATCACATCCAGCACTTCCATCGGAAAGCCGCTTGGAAACGCATAGTGTAACCGGATCCAGTCTATGCCTTCTACTTCGCTTACTTTATCAAGTAAAGCCGCCAGTTCTCTTTTTTTATAAATATCTAATCCATAATAGGTAAGATCCTGTGCAATTAGCAAGAGTTCTTTTGTACCCTTACCAGCAAGTGTTTTAGCGCGGCTCACCAGGTCTTCCATTGGTACGCTGATGTGTTTTCCACGCATTAAAGGAATGGCACAGAAACTGCAGGGCCTGTCACACCCTTCACTTATCTTAAAGTAAGCGTAATGTTGAGGTGTTGTCAGCAGGCGCTCACCCACGAGTTCATGTTTATAATCTGCCTTAAGTGTTTTTAGAAGTTTAGGTAATTCGCGGGTTCCGAAATAAGCATCTACTTCGGGAATTTCGATCTCAAGATCTTTTTTGTAGCGTTCGCTCAAACAGCCGGTTACATATACTTTTTCAACCGCACCTTCTTTTTTAGCGGCAACATAACGCAAAATAGTGTCAATGCTTTCCTGCTTGGCATTGTCTACAAAACCGCAGGTGTTTATGATCACGATCTGGTGATCATCGCTGATCCCTTCGTGCTCAACATCAAATTTATTGGCTTTAAGTTGTCCCATCAGAACTTCGCTATCAACCAGGTTTTTGCTACAGCCAAGTGTTACAACATTTACTTTATTTTTCTTAAGTGTTTTGGTTTTCATTCAGGGCGCAAAGATACTGAATATTTGTGTTACAGCCACTTTTTACCCGCGCAGTGGCCCAAAACCCTCTTTATTAGAGCAAAAGAGCCTTATAAAAAAATAATTTTTAAATTTAGCCTGTATCCACACAATTTATAAAGCCTTTATGATAAACGGATTCAGATTTATTACACGGATAGGATTTTTTAGTATTTGTTTTTTATCCATCCTTCAACTCCGGGCGCAGGACAAGCGCTCTGCTGATTCCCTTGAGAATATTCTGAGAAAAGGCGGTATCTCGGATGAGAAGAAGGCTACCCTGCTGAATAAAATTGCCAAAGCCTGCTTACATGCAGATGATAACAAGGCCTTTACGTATGCAGACAGTGCCATTATTTTTGCAACTAAAATAAATAACAATAAGATAAAGTCAGAGTGCTATAGTCTGCAAGGCATGGTTTATAAAGACAAGGGCGAGTTTCAGAATGCTATTGACAAATATCTTAAAGCATTAGCATTAAAGGAAGAAGATGCAGATAGCATGGGAATTTCTTCCTGCTACAATAGTATTGGTATTTTATATAAAGTAATGGAAAACTACGACAAAGCTCTGACGTACTATAAAAAATCAAACATCCTTTGCCGTAAAATAAATTTCGGAAAAGGCATTGCTCAAACGTACAGTAATATTGGAACAGTATTCGCCGCATTGCATATGCCGGATAGTTCTCTTGTGTATTATAAAAAGGCGTTAACAATTGCTGAAGAGATTCATAACAACGCTGCAATAAGTACAGCCTGTAACAATATTGGCCAGTATTATGGTGATAAAAATATGCTTAAGGAAGCGATGGGGTATTTAAAAAGATGCCTTGAAATTGATACGGTGGAGGGCAACGTATACGGTATGATCCTCTCTTACACAAATATTGGAATTCTTCACATTCGGGCCAGGCATCCTTCAGAAGGTCTGTCATACCTTACTAAAGCCGAGAAACTTTGTATGGAAAATGGACAAAAACCTATGTTAAGAAATCTCTATAAGGCAATGTCAGATTCGTATGCCTTTATTGGTGATAAGAACAACGCCTATGATTACCTGGTAAAATTCAAGAACATTTCTGATACCTTGCAAACGGAAGAGATCAGTAAAAACATACTGGAGGTTGAAACCAAATACCAAACTGCGAAAAAAGATCTTGAGATTGAAAAGAATAAGGCAGAATTGGTTATAAAAGAAGAACAGGCTCATGTCAAAAATAGTATTATTGGCTCCATTATCCTGGTTTCCGTTTTGCTTATGATAATGGCTTTTATTTTTTACAGGAAAGAAAAAATAAAACAAAGGGCAAAACAGGAGGCCGAATTGTCTGCTCAAAAAGACATACGCGCCCGTGCAATTATAGAAGCGGAAGAAAAAGAAAGAGTACGCATTGCGAAAGATCTGCATGACGGAATAGGGCAACTGCTTTCCGCCGCTAAAATGAACCTCAGCAGTATTGAAAGCACGATAGGTATTAAAGGACCAGTGCAGGAAAGCGCCTTTAAGAATGCACTGGATCTTTTGGATGAGTCTGTGAAGGAAGTAAGGGCGGTTTCGCATAACATGATGCCAAACACCCTGATTAAGTTGGGCCTTGCGAGTGCTGTTAAGGAATTTATCACCAAGATCCAGAACATGCCCGATCTGAAAGTGAGTCTCGAAATTATAGGAATGAATGAAAGACTGGAGCAGGAAAAGGAAAGTATCTTATACAGGGTGATCCAGGAGATTGTTTCCAATATTATTAAGCATGCGAAGGCCAGTGAGCTTGTTTTACAATTAATACGGCATGAAAAAGAACTTACGGTTAGTGTTGAAGACAACGGGGTAGGATTTGATACTTCAAAAATTAACGATTTTGATGGCATAGGATTAAAGAACATTATTTCAAGAGTTGAGTTTTTAAATGGCACAGTCCATTTCGATTCTACTGTTGGAAAAGGAACAAATATTAGTATTGACATACCGGTAAGCTGAAAAAAACAGGCTCTTAGATCAAATGTTTATTAAATAAATTTATTATGAAGACTAAAATAAAGATCCCGCTGTTTTTTATTTATTTGCTGGTGTTTCTTTATGGAAATATCCCTGCACAAAATGATAAAAAAACAGACTCTCTTCTGAATGTGTATAATTCCACTGCACCTGACAGCAGCAGGCTGAAAGCACTGAACACATTGTTTCTGAGTTACCAGGCAAATAACGACGAGATGGCAGCAAAGTATGCGGCTCTGGCTGTAAGTTTCGGTGCAAAAGGCAACGATAAAAAAGGCAATGCCACTGCTCTATACCAGAACGGACAGTACCAGGGTAGGCATGGTAATTTTGACAGCAGCGGGATTTATCTTACAAAGGCTTTGAATTTATTTACGACCATTGGTGATAAAAAGGGACAGGCTTCTTGTTATAATGGACTGGGTCTAAACAAATACGATCAATCAAAATATAAAGAAGCTCTTTCTTTTTTTCTGAAGTCTTTGAATCTGAGAGAAGAGATCAAAGATAAAAAGGGCATCGCAAGTTCATACACCTGGATAGGAAACGTCTATAATACCGGTCTCTTTCAGCCGGTCAAAGCCCTTGACTATTATAATAGAGCACTTAAAATTAATACAGAGTTAAACGATGAAAAAGGACTCGCCTCGTCTTACAACAATTTAGGAAACGTGAACTATCTTTTAAATAAATACGAAGAAGCTTTGCCTTTTTATTTAAAAGCATTGGCTTTGAAGGAAAAATTAAATGATAAAAAAGGCTCGTCAAATACGCTTAACAACCTGGGAAATGTTTCTGCCGGATTAAAGGATTTTGATAAGGCTATTGGGTACTTTAAGAAAGCAAGAGTTTTGTATGAAGAATTTGGCGACCAGGCTGGTATTGTGAGTGAAGATATTAACATCGGGAATGTCTTTATGGATCGTGGAAATTATCGCGATGCAGTAAAATACCATGAGCAAGCGTTAATATTAGCAAAAGAGATCTATTATAGGGAGGGATTGCGTGGCGCCTCTTACGAGCTGGCCCTCTGTTATGAGAAGCTGAATGAACCAGTCAAAGCGCTGAAGTATTTTAAATTTAATAAGGAAATGAGCGACAGCATTCTGAATACCGACTTTAACGACCAGGTTGTTGAAATGGAAACCAAATACCAGGCTGAAAAAAAGGAACTGGAAAACACAGATCTGAAAAAATCAAATACGATTAAGGCACTTGAAATAGAGAAACAAAAACAATCAAATTATGTAAAGAATATTCTGCTCGTATCGGTCATATTACTTTTGGTAATGCTTTCCATTTCTGCCTATTTATTTTATAACAAAAAGAAAATATCACAAAAAGCGGAACTCGATGCGGAAATTACGCGGCAAAAGGAGATAAGAATAAAAGCCGTGATTGAAACGGAAGAAAAGGAGAGGATCAGGATAGCAAGAGATCTTCACGATGGAATTGGACAATTACTTTCCGCCGCTAAAATGAACCTGAGTAGTATTGAGAAGAAAATTGAGATCAAAGGAGCCGAACAACAAAGCGCTTTTAAGAATGCGGTTGATCTTTTAGACGAATCGGTTAAAGAGGTAAGGGCTGTTTCCCACAACATGATGCCGAACACCCTTTTAAAATTGGGATTAGCCAGCGCAGTAAGAGAATTTATAACAAAGATCCAGAACATGCCTGATCTTAAAGTGAGGTTGGAAATCGTGGGCATGGGTGAACGATTGGAGCAGGAGCAGGAAAGTATTCTTTACCGCGTTATCCAGGAAGTGATCTCCAACATTATTAAGCATGCAAAGGCTAGCGAGTTGGTTCTGCAATTGGTCCGTCATGAAAAGGAACTGTCGGTCATAATTGAGGATAACGGAGTGGGATTTGACACGTCAAAGATCAATGACTTTGGTGGCATAGGACTAAAGAATATTCTTTCGCGCGTTGAATTTATAAATGGCTCTGTTCATTTTGATTCTGCGCCCGGGCGGGGAACGAGTGTTTTAATAGACGTGCCTCTATCTTGATGTTTTGTTTTAAATTCAAATTCTATATATTTGATGTATAAAAATCCCAACTCATGAAAAAGACGCTATCTTTAATTTTACTTGTTTTTGGTTTGAATCAAACCATTAAATCGCAAAACAGCCTGGAAGTAAGTATTGACCCGGATCTTTGCCTGGATGTATTTACAGTACACTTTTCAAATGATACCTATGAAGTATTTGGCCTGGGCTGTAATGGCAGGAGTTACGATCTTGGATCGAAAACCATAACCTACTTTATTATAAACGGAACAGATTGTTTCATCAATAATAGTACCGGTGTTTTAGTTAATGACGGAAAAAGGGCAGAAGCAGAGCCGGAAGTTTCAGCGAATGGTAAAAAGTGGACAGTCCTTGTGCACCTTGCTGCCGACAATAACTGATAAGTTATACCGGATCTACATCAATAGAGACTCTGTATCTCCAATTCTTGTAATTGTTCTGAAGATCGTTTAAGGCTGTGAAAATAGTCAGTCTTATAGCATTAGAGGACTGTTGTTTTGACGTTTTGATCAGGATATGTTTATGGTACTGATTTTTTATTTTAGAAATAAGTGGAAATTCAGGTCCTAATAGGTTGTCACCAAATCCCGGTTTTAAAAGCAGGAATAATTCCCCAGCCAGGTGATTCACTTCATTTACGTCTTTGGAAATAAGAGTGATCTCGAAAAGACGGGAGTAGGGGGGATAATTATATTGTTTTCGCTCGGCAAGTGTTTCATCAAAAAAAGTATCAATCCTGTTTTCAGTAATGTATTTTATAACATGATGCTCCACTTGCGTTGTTTGAATAAACACTTTTCCGATCTCATTGTTCCTTCCTGCACGCCCTTTTACCTGGGTCAGCATCTGGAACGCCTTTTCAAAGGATCTGAAATCCGGAAAATTTAAAATCGAATCCGCATTTAAAACACCAACCACACTTACATTATTAAAATCCAGCCCTTTGGTCACCATTTGTGTTCCAATCAGAATATCAATCGTCCCACTTTCAAAATCATCGATGAGTTGTTTGTAAGCGTATTTGCTGCGTGTGCTGTCAAGGTCCATCCGCGCAATTTTTGCTTTTGGAAAAAGAATCTCAATATCCTCTTCAATTTTTTCAGTTCCCATTCCTTTGTAATGGAGTTGGTTGCTTCCGCAGGCAGAACAGGTTTTTGGAGGCGTAACAGAGTAGCCGCAATAATGACACACCAATTTCTGACTGTGCTTATGGTAGATCAAAGAAACATCGCATTGAACACAATGCGGTACATGGCCGCATTGTTTGCATTCAGTATAAGGTGCAAAACCCCTGCGGTTCTGAAATAAAATGATCTGTTGCTTTTTAGAGAGTGCTGTTTCAATGGCTGCAAATAAAGGTGGCGTCAGGCTGGCCTTCATTTCGTTTGTTCCGGTGTAATAGTTCACATCACAAACCTCTATCTTTGTTCCACCGCCTTCAACAAACTGGTTCGCTAATTTTACAAGCTCGTATTTTCCTTGTTGCGCGTTATAAAAACTTTCAACGGATGGTGTCGCGCTTCCTAACAATACGTTTGCATGATGCAGCGTTGAAAGGTAGAGTGCGGCGTCCCTTGCCTGGTAACGCGGTGAAGGATCATATTGTTTGAACGAGTTGTCATGTTCTTCGTCTACTATGATCAGCCCAAGATCGTTATAAGGTAGAAACAGGGCAGAACGTGCACCTAAGATGATCTTATATTCTTTATTTTGTCCGCCAGAGTCATTTAGGTCATTTGAGTCCTGACTCCTGCTTCCTGTTCTTTGAAGTACATTATTCCAGATCTCCACTCTTTCATTTTCACTGAACCGTGAATGGTACACGCCAACAATTTCGCCAAAAACGGCACGGAGCCGCGTAATGAGTTGAGTGGTTAAAGCAATTTCAGGGATCAGGAAAAGAACCGTTTTATTTAGTGCAAGTGTGTCTTTAACGAGCTGAATATAGATCTCGGTTTTTCCGCTCCCGGTTACTCCATGTAATAAAACAGTTTTGTTTTTTTCGAAAGCCGCTTTCGTTTCGCTATATGCTTGTTGTTGTGCCGCACTTAGTTGTTTATTAGCAGATTTTCCTTTTTCAAAAAGCAATCTCCCGACTTCAAATTCCTCTTCAATAAGAATTGTTTTTTTAACCAGCGCAGAAATTGCAGCGTTATCTGACTTCTTCAGCAGTTCAGTTTTTTTGATCCAGCCGTTTATTGCATTACTTTTATTTTTTTGCAAATGCAGAAAATAAAGAAGGGCTTCCGCCTGCTTAAAGGCTTTTTTCTCAAGTGTATTTAACGTTTCATGAAGTTTTTGTTCGTTGCTGTATTCCTCGTTAAATTTTAAGAAGGATTGCAGTTTTGGTTTGTATTTATCTTTAATATCCTCATAAACAACTATGGCATTTTTTTTAAGAAGGTTGTGAATTATAGGTTGTACCGATTTTATCTGTAGAATTTCTGCAAGATTCTCAAAACTTAAATTTGGGGTGGCATGCAGGGAATCAATTACGATATGCTCACGTTCTGTAAAGAACCGGTGTTCGGTTTCTTCAAAATTAAAATCAGGGTTTAACTGGATGTGCGATGTACTACTGAGTTTTAAGCCGGAAGGTAAGGCGGCATTCATTACGTCGCCGGGGTTAGCGCAATAATAAAAAGCGATCCAGTCCCAGAAAGTCAATTGTATTTCCGTAATAATGGGTACTTCATCCAGGATGCCTTCGATGTATTTTGCTTCATAATCCTTCGGCGCTGTTTGGTGAATTTTATAGATTATACCTGTGTAAATTTTTGTTTTCCCAAACTGTACAAGTACACGTTTGCCTTTTTCCAATGCATCATTCAGGTCAACAGGTACCCGGTAAGTGTATTTGTTAGGAACACCCAGGGGAACAATTACATCTACAAAATACGTAGGACCTTGCATTAACTAATGAAATAGGCTAAAATAATTCCGCAAGCCATCACGATTACTTTTTTGATATTATAACGGTGCTGGTCACTTGTTTCAAATAAGATGGCTGTTGAAATATGCAGGAAGATCCCTATTACCAGTGCAAATGCTGCCTGGCTGTAGATCTCATAATTCTGAAGTCCGAAGGATTGTAGTACAAAACTGCTCATGTAACCGAGAGGAGTCATAACAGAAAATAGAACCAGGAGCAACCAGTTTTTGCCTTTTGTTTCGTGTTCTTTTAAAAGTGAAACAAAAGCGATAGTAATCGGTAAATTGTGAATGGCAAGGCCAAGAATGAGCTGATGGTTTATGTTTGAATTTTGGGGAGAGTTGAGGTCATAGATCGGCAGGCCTTCTAAAAATGAATGTAACAGAAGAC
>JAYSYG010000592.1:0-3323 GCA_043716685.1 Sphingobacteriaceae bacterium
ACCTCTGTTTAAAGCATTTCTTAAAGAAACATTTTATGGCAGCTGAATTTATTGAAGACGAAAATATAGAAGTGATAGGGGCACGCTCCCACAACTTAAAAGATATATCCATTACCATTCCCCGCAACAAACTGGTAGTTATTACAGGTTTAAGCGGGAGCGGAAAGTCTTCCCTGGCTTTTGATACTATTTATGCAGAAGGACAAAGGCGTTACATCGAAAGTTTTTCTTCCTATGCGCGGCATTTTCTTGGCAACATGGAACGCCCGGACGTGGATAAGATCTCTGGTTTAAGCCCGGTTATTTCTATCGAACAAAAAACGGTGAACAAAAATCCGCGTTCTACAGTTGGCACAATTACCGAGATCTACGATTTTATGCGTCTCCTTTATGCACGTGCCGGCGAAGCCTATTCATACAATACCGGCGAAAAAATGGTGCGTTACAGTGACGACCAGATCGTTGACCTGATTATTGAAGATTATAAAGCAAAAAAAATAAATCTGCTGGCACCCGTGGTGAAGGGCCGTAAAGGACATTACCGTGAGTTGTTTGAAGATATCCGGAAACGCGGATTTAATAAAGTGAGAATTGATGGAGAAATAAAAGACATTGTTTCAAAAATGCAGGTGGACCGTTATAAGATCCACGACATTGAAATTGTGATTGACCGTTTGGAGATTACACCTGATATCCGTTCCCGTTTGTATCAATCTTTGCAAACAGCCATGAAACATGGTAAAGGCACCATAATGGTGATTGAACATGAAGAAGAAACTCCGAAAACAAAAAAGGCTTCTACGGCTAAAACAACAAAGGCTCAGGCTTACGGTTTTGGCAAACTGCGGTTCTTTAGTCGTTTTTTAATGTGTCCTACCAGTGGGATCAGTTACGATGAACCGGCTCCTAATTTATTTTCGTTTAATTCGCCTTACGGGGCATGTCCGCAATGTAATGGATTGGGAGAGATCTCAGAGATCGATATAAATAAAATTGTAACAGACCCGAAGCTCTCTATTGGAAAGGGCGCCATTGCACCTATTGGAGCACAAAAATCTTATGGCGGCGGTAGCTGGATCTTTAAGCAGGTTGAGGCCATTGGTCACACGTATGGATTTACTTTAGATACACCTTTTGAGGATATCAGTGAAGAGGCGGTAAATACTCTCTTGTATGGCAGCGATGAGTTATTTGTAGTAACAACCGAAGCAGGCAGCTATAATACTAACTTCGAGGGTATAGCCACATTTATTACACGCCAATCTGAAGACGATCCAAGTCCTGCTATGCTTAAGTGGGCACAGGGATTCACAGATAAAAAGGAATGCCCGTCGTGCAAAGGGGCCCGTTTGAAAAAGGAAGCCCTCTATTTTAAAATTGCCGATAAAAATATTTCGGAAGTTGCAGAAATGGATATTTCCGTTCTCCAGGTTTGGTTTAAAGACATTGAAAAAAAATTAAGTAAAAATCAAAACATCATTGCGATCGAAGTTCTGAAGGAGATTCGTGCAAGGATCCAGTTCCTTGTTGAAGTGGGATTGGATTATGTGACCTTGAACCGTTCTTCTAAATCTTTAAGTGGGGGCGAAGCCCAGAGGATCCGTCTTGCCACGCAGATCGGCTCACAACTTGTGGGAGTCTTATATATTCTGGATGAACCCAGTATCGGTTTGCATCAGCGGGATAACGTCCGGTTGATTACTGCCTTAAAAAACCTGCGTGATGTTGGCAACAGTGTATTGGTTGTAGAGCATGATAAAGACATGATGATGGAAAGTGATTACGTGATAGATATCGGTCCTGGTGCCGGTGTGCATGGCGGAAGAATTGTCGCGGCTTCCACACCAAAGGAAATGCTGAAGTTTGATACCATGACCGCCAACTACATGACGGGCAAAATGAATATTGAAATTCCAAAAACCCGCCGTAAGGGAAATGGCAAAAAAATAACACTAAAAGGATGTACGGGACATAATTTAAAAAATGTGAATGTTGATTTTCCGCTTGGTAAATTTATTTGTGTTACCGGTGTGAGTGGCAGTGGTAAGAGCAGCCTGATCAATGAAACGCTTTATCCTTTGCTGGCGGAACATTTTTATAATTCTGAGAAAAAACCACTGGCTTATAAATCTATAGTTGGTCTTGATAATGTAGACAAGGTGATCGATATCAACCAATCTCCTATTGGAAGAACGCCCCGCAGTAATCCTGCTACCTATACGAATGTTTTTTCGGATATCCGTAATTTGTATTCTGAAATTCCGGAGGCAAAGATCCGGGGTTACAAACCGGGACGATTTTCTTTTAACGTAAAAGGTGGACGCTGCGAGACCTGCGGCGGTGCTGGGGTTAAGACCATTGAAATGAATTTCCTGCCTGATGTGTATGTGAATTGTGATGTGTGTAATGGAAAACGCTATAACAGGGAAACACTTGAGGTACGTTTTAAAGGAAAATCGATCAGTGACGTTCTTAATATGACAATAGACCAGGCCTGCGAGTTCTTTGAAAACGTGCCTAATATTTACAGGCAGATAAAAACCCTGCAGGATGTAGGTTTAGGCTACATTACACTTGGACAGCAAGCTACAACATTAAGTGGAGGCGAAGCACAACGGGTAAAACTTTCTACCGAATTAAGCAAGCGTGATACCGGAAATACATTTTATATTTTGGATGAACCAACAACGGGACTGCATTTTGAAGACATCCGCATTTTGTTAGGCGTATTGAACCGACTGGTAGAAAATGGGAATACCGTATTGGTAATTGAACATAACCTGGATATTATAAAAGTAGCGGACTATATTATTGACCTTGGTCCTGAAGGTGGAAAGGGTGGGGGAGAGATCTTATTTACCGGCACTCCTGAGGAGCTTGCCAAAGATAAACGCAGTTATACGGCGCCATTTTTGAAGAAGGAATTGAAAATGAAATAAGGCCGTAGAGCATGGCCCTAGGATTCGCAGTTTACACGGATGTAACAAAAGAAGTAGATTTTACAACTGGTAAAAATTCAGCTTAATTCTTCCGCATCACCATCAGCCCATCTCTCACAGGTAAAAGAACGTTTGAAACTCTTTGATCGTGGGCAATTTTCTGGTTAAAATCGTGAATGGCCTGCGTATCTGTGTCCTTTTTACCTTCAAGTATTTTGCCGCTCCATAAAACGTTGTCTGCTATTATTAATCCTCCTGTGTTCACTTTGTCTATCACAAGATCAAAATACACTCCGTAATTTTTTTTATCCGCATCAATAAACACGAGGTCGAAATGCTGGTGTAATTGCGGAATCACCTCTTGTGCAACGTTAGAGATAAACT
>JAYSYG010000593.1:0-3315 GCA_043716685.1 Sphingobacteriaceae bacterium
CCTGCTGCACGTGTATCTGAACTTTTGAAAAAGGTTTTTGGAAGTAAGGGGTAGATAAAAGGCCCAAAATTTATTGGTCTCATATATAGTTTAAAACTATGCACTTTAATGCATTTACCCTTCAGGTTCTAAAAACTTAAACACGAATTTCACTAATTCTCACGAATTAATTTGTGTAAATTCGTGAAATTCGTGTTAAACTTATCACGCCTGACAGGCTTTCAGTCTGCAAAACCAAACCTGTGGACTGAAAGTCCATAGTGGTTTAGTTGCTTTCGCATTCCTTTACGAGTAAGATAAAATCTTTGTTTTTCAGCTGGTTGTTTTCGATCAGAAAAAGTCCGTAGTCATCTAAGCGTTTTATTTCAAAATTGTATTTGCCTGAAACCTGTTTATCAAGATCGTATTTTACAGATAGGAAAACAAACCTGTTAAAGACTTTCTCTTTATTTTCTTCGCGTACCCAATAACGCCTTTCCGCTTCTGTTTCTTCGGTAGAAGGAAAATCGCCCATAAATGCTGGTCCGCCATAATTTAAATAGGTGCAGAGCCAGAATGCATTTGAAATGAGCAGGTGGTCGGTGTTATTTTTTTTACATGCTTCTTTAAAAAAATTCGCGCCTTCCAGTACCGATGATAAAGATAAAAGATGTACTCCGTTCCAGCGGCTCTCAACCTTGGTGTGATAAGTAACAGCACGTTTGAAGTTTGAAAATTTATAGATCGTAAATCCGAAAGTAATTACAAGTAAAGGAATTAAGATCTTTTTTGATTGCAGGGGCAACAAAGCAGATAGTAGTACTATGACAAGTGGTATTCCCAGGAATAATCTACTGTAAGAATAAAAAGGCCACACCACGCCGTCCTCCGTTTTACCAGAAAAGAAAGAGAGTATGACAACACCAAAAAAACCAAACAAAGCGTAAAATGCTTTTTTGTCCAGTTTAAATAAAGCATACGTGAGTACCATTAAAGCAAGAAAAAGCAATATACAATTTTCTTCAACGAAAAAACTGATGTGCGCAAAATGTCTGTCTAAGTGTGTAAGAATAGACCAAAAGAAATCTGTCGTCATGTTATACTCCAGGCCTAGTATAATGTAGGCGGGGTGAACTTTATAAAAATAATTAAAGAAAAAATAAAACGGAACAGCACTCAAAAGACCTGCAAAGCTTGCGTAATAGTATTTTTTGTTTTGGTAGTTATTTAAGAAAACAAAAAGCAGGAAAGGCACACTCACAAGAACGGAATTCGGATTTACAAAATATCCGGAAATAGCCATTACAGTATTTATCAAAACAAATCTGAGATTTTGAGGATTCAGAATACTCACAATAAAAAAACTTGTAAAAAAAAGACCGGATACAAAACCCCGGGGAATACTATTCAAAATATCGTAACCTATAGGCAGACAAAGCAATGCCGCAAGAATAAAAAGTGCATTTTCTTTTTTGCCCTTAAAGAAAAGGTAAAAAGCCGTAAATAAAAAGGGAAAGAGTGAAATAAAATGTGTTGCTATCGGTAAAGCATAATAAACTGGCAAGGCAAGCCAGACAAGCGGTAGAGCAAAAAGCGCCTCCAGGAAGGTGTTGTAATCCTGCCCGTAAAACCGCGGCTCATAAAACCTGCCTTCAGAATAGTCTTTTAAGCCAGCCCACATAAATGGTTGATCAGAATCTATAGCATCAACATTGACATTAAAGAAAATCAGTATCCGTGTTATAAGAATAAACAAGATAAAAACAACAAAGGAAAAGTTCAGGACCTTTTCTTTACCCAAAAAGAATATTTTGTTTTTTTCCTCCAAAGTAATTTCGAATCTTTTAACTTAAGATACCTAACCCCACTTTTCAAGCGGCCCGCCTTTTGTAAAAAACCGTTCTATTTTTTTTTCTGTTTCAGGTGCAATTTTTAATTCAGGAGCGTGATGCGGTTTTTTGCGGGCATCAATGATCATCGGTCCTTTGCAGCCCCAGTGCTTGTTTTCGGTCAACTCATCCACGCCATAAATATCATGACTGGGATTACTCCGCGTATAGGTCACCCAGAGATAATCGTTTAAATTTGTGGCTAATGGGTCAAATGTAAAGTCATCATAAATGATAATTTGTACTATTCCGTCAAACTCCGATCTTCTTTCTTCTATCCAACCCGTTAATTTTTTTATTTCGGTTTTTGCCTGTGTGTAATTTGTAAAGAGTGTCAATGTAAGTGCTATCACACCTTCCATTAACAAAACAGGTTTAGAAATGAAATCGCAGTTGAATAGTATTTTCGGCAGCTCTGTTTTTAAGTCTCTTATTTTATCTCCGTAAGCAGCGAGAACAAGCTTACTCCCTTCGTTTATTTCATCACCACTGTAATCGAGCGTATCAATGGTAGTTTTGGTATGGAAGTGAAGATCCCTGGTAAGAAGAATGCGTTCAAAGATATGTTTCAGAAAGCCACGAATATCGTGACAAGTGATCTCCTTGTTTTCATCAGCGCTAATGAATAAATATTTTGCAAGGCTTAGTTGCCCAGTTCCAAGGATGCGGTTAGCCTGTGTAAGCAGTTCGGCCGGACGTTTGTTTTGCAGGTAAGGTGTATAGCGTTCACTTCCTACTGCTAATAATAGTGGATGAACCCCTGCAGCATCTACTGCATGCACCTCTTTCACGCCGGGAATTTCATTGGGAATTGCACTTCCGCTGATCTCGTGAATAAGAGCACCGAAGGCTGTATCCTCCTGAGGCGGTCTGCCTACAACTGTAAAAGGCCAGATCGCATTTTCTTTTGCGTACACTTTATGCACGCGCATAAGCGGAAAAGGATGTTTTAAACTGTAATAACCAAGATGGTCGCCAAATGGACCTTCCGGTTTATTTTCATTGGGGTAAACTTCACCTGTGATCACAAAATCTGCATCAAGCGAAATACAAAAACCATCTTTGTAGGCATAACGGAAACGTTTTCCTCCCAAGGCTCCGGCAAACGTAAGCTCACTGATTCCTTCCGGCAAAGGCATAACGGCTGCCAGGGTATGGGCGGGTGGGCCGCCGACAAAAATGCTCACCTTAAGCGGAATATTCTTTTTATTTGTTTTGCTTTGGTGAACACCAATACCTCTATGGATCTGGTAATGCAAGCCAATTTCTTTGTCAGTTAAGTAATTATTGCCGTTTAGCTGGATGCGGTACATGCCAAGATTGGAAGCCATTACTCCGGGTTTATCAATGTCTTCGGTATACACCTGCGGAAGTGTCACAAAAGCCCCGCCATCCATGGGCCAGTGTTTTATAAGCGGAAGCTCTGAAATGTTTATCTCTTTAAATC
>JAYSYG010000594.1:0-10019 GCA_043716685.1 Sphingobacteriaceae bacterium
AATGATGATAGAAGCTACTATCGGATTTTAATTTGTATAAACTCACACTATCACACTTATGATAAAAATTTTAATTCCAACCGATTTTTCAAAAATTGCAGACAATGCAGTTAACTACGCGCTATCGCTTATAAGAACTGTTAATGGAGAATTGACATTCTTTCACGCAAACGTGCCAGAAGGAGATGACTCACTCACCAGCTTACATAAAGAACTTTCTAAAAGCGGGCTTTCAAATTTAACTCCCGAAGCCAATTTTATTTCCACTGACAGGCTCTTTAATTCAGCTACTATAAAAGAACTTCATTTAGATGCTGTGGATCTTATAATTATGGGAACGAGCGGAGAGAACAAGAATTTTTCAGAGCGTATTTTTGGAACCAACACATCAGAGATGATTGAGAACCTCAATTGCCCTGTTCTTGCAGTACCCGAACACTACCGGTTTAAAAGCATCCATAAAATAGGATATGCAACGGACCTGAATAATTTAAACGATGAAATAGTTAAAGTGATAGAATTTGCGAAGCCATTCAAAGCAGCTATTGAAATATTCCATGTTTCACCAATATTCCCCGACCTTGGTGATACTGAGAAAATGGATGTTAACAGTTCCATTGAAACCTTAAAAGAAAGGCATGATTATCCGAACATTCACTATTCTATTGAGAAAACACCACGTGACAATCAAGTCAATAAAGGAATTCATACATTTTTATCGGACCATGACCTGGATCTATTAGTGCTTTTTCACAATAACCAGGAAGGCATTGACAGATTTATAACATCCAGCGCATCTGAAAATATGATCAAGGAAATAAAAAGTCCGGTATTGATATTTCCGAAGATCAACGTGTAATTTTTACGCAGATTAAGTTTCGGGTTGTGATACGTTTAACGTTTATTTACGATTAAAGATCTTTGAAAGGAAGTCGTACAATTCAGTGTGCTTTCTCTTAAATTTTTCGGGATTATCAAAGAAGTACTCACTTACCACTGCTAAAAATTCTGCGTTATTTGTAAGCGCGTAAGGATTAATATCGGATTTTCCTCCTTCAATTTTTTTTATTTCATTTTTTATTTCATGCAACCATGGGCCAACAAAAGCATGGTCTATAAGTAGCTCAGGGATTCCGTCAATGATCCCGTCGTCTTTATCCAGCAAGTGTACAAACTCATGTATACCTACATTTTCTTTATGGGGGCGTCCATCAAACGCTTTAATCAGATCAGGTTTAGAAAGTATCACTGTGCTATTACTAAAACTACTTCCAACCATCCCTGAAATAACTTCTTTGTGTCCCTCATACCGTTGTGTCTGAAATTTCTCATCAAAACTATTAGGATAGATCAGGATCGTATGCACATTCGGATAGTTATATCCCGGAAAAGCAAATGTTGGAATAATAGCGCTGGATGCCACCATGAGCTTAACGTTGTCGTCAATTTCCGTATCTACTCCTTTAATGATTTTAGTAGCGATAAAAAGCTGAATCCTTCTATTGTAAATTTCTTTGTCTTCTGCACTAAGATTTCTGTAAAATAAAACTTTCTGTTCCAGGAAAAGATTCCAGGACTTTGGGAAATCCTTTTTCAACTCTTTAACAAGTTCTTTTTTCTTTTTCGTCCGCAAATAAATCAAAATAACACTTACTGCTATTACCAGGCAAATTGTAAATGAAGTTGAATTTATTTCCATACAGGAAAGGTAGAGCAATAATAGTTTATTAGCTATCTTTTGAATGGCTATAACATATCTTTAACGGTTTGCAGCTATCCAAAGGTGGCGTTTTTTACCACAAATGTTGATGCGGAGAACCAATATTTGATTAACCATAAATATGTCTGCGGAACACTGAACCGCCACTTTTGGGTAAGTGCTGTTATAAGCTGGCTTTCTTCCGGTCAATATTTTCTTTAAGTCAGTTTCCATTTTTAAATTCTCAGTCGATTACGATTTTAAAATATACCTGTCTTTTGCATGCCCGCCTTCAAAATATCCTGTTTTTGTCGTTGGACAATAAATAATTGTTTCATACAGAAAACCAACTGTATCGGAAAGTTTGTCCTCCAGTTTGCAACTGTAAGGGTCATTATTTAAATAGTCTAAAAGCGATAAACAGTCTTCTTGTGTCTCCAGTTTTTTTAACTTCAAATAGATTTTGTCTGCATACTGATGATTAGGTTCTATTTCTAATATTTTTTTGCTATCAAATGGATTTGATGTATGAAATTCAATTTTAATTTTCCACCAATTCTTTTTGTTTTTAAAAAATTGAAGTATTCTGTCTTGCTTGTTCTTTGTTACAAAGTCTTTGACAAAATTTGTAAAAACTTGCTCTATATTATCCTTCTCTTTGGTCATGTCCGCTTTTTTGTTTACTGGCTTTTAGTCTCCGTAAGCAATTAGTCCGCTTTGTTTTTTTTCAGCTGTGTCAAATAATTGAGTTAACTTTTTTACGTCACTGTCAGCTTGTAATTGCTTTTGTAAAATGGTTTGCCGAATTTGTTTAATTAGCAAAGTCGCTAATCTGAAGTCTGAGTAATAGTCAAATCGCCTGTCAATGATTCCTTTATTCTGCAAATTGCCAAATGTTTTGTCGTCAAGTCCACCAATAAACTCAAGTCCTAATTGCTCAGGGTAGTTTGGTTTTGCTTGTTCGTCTTTTATGATGTAAAAATCTAGCATCGTGTCTGTCTATTAAGCTTGCCTATAACGTTCTACTATAGATGGATTCAAATTTTATATTTCCTGCAAAGTTTGTTCTGGAAGTTGTTTTTTTTGGATCCAAAATAAACTACACATTAATTCCCCCACTCACTTCAATGCGCTGACCATTTATCCATTTGGCATCTTCAGAGCAAAGGAAGGTAACCACACCACCAATATCATCCGGATTTCCAACGCGTCCAAGTGGTGTCATGCTACTTAATCGTTCTTTCATTTGTGGATTGCTGCGAATGGCACCACTGTTAAAATCGGTTTCAATTGGTCCGGGAGCTACTACGTTTGCTGTTATTCCACGCGGCCCTAATTCTTTAGCCATATATTTAGTAAGCGTTTCTACAGCACCTTTCATAGAAGCATACACCGAATAACCAGGATTTGCAAAACGTGTGGTACCGCTGGATAAATTAATGATCCTGCCGCCATTGTTCAATAAGGCTAAACTTTTTTGCGTAAGAAAGTAAACACTTTTATAATGCACATTTAAGAATTCATCAAATACAGTTTCGGTTACCTGTTCAAAAGGAACTGTAGCGCCCATGCCGGCATTGTTAATCAAAAAATCGAATTTACCGGTTTTAAATTTTTCTTTTAAAATGGAAGAAAGATCTCCAATAAAAGGATCGAGACTTTTAAAATCTTTAAGATCAATTTGCAAAGCTGCAGATCTTCTTCCAAAGCCTTCTATTTCTTTTACAACTGCTTCAGCTTCTGTTTTGCTATTTACATAGGTAATAATCACATTCGTTCCCTTTTTAGCAAGACTCAGCGCCATTTCTTTTCCCAGTCCACGGCTTCCGCCAGTAACCAGGGCAATTTTTTGTACATTTTCCATAATAATAGTTTAGACTACAAATGTAGCCGATTACACACCGCTAAAATGGTGACAGCTTCAGAAAAAAATGGTGAGTGTTTCAGAAAAAATGGTGACAACCTCATATTTTACTGTTCTGCCTGAATTGTTTTGGGGTTATTCCTGTATAACGTTTAAAGAATTTCGTAAAGTTCGAAGGATCGTAAATAAGTTTTATAGCTACTTCTTTTATTGACAGGTTTTCCTGTAGTAATAATTCTTTAGAAGCCTTTACGAGTCGCTCTTCAAAGAAACTGCAGGTAGATTGTCCTGTAACCTCTTTAATTGTATTACTTAAATGGCCGGGGTGAATGTGCATCATTTCGGCAAACTCGTTTATTTCGAGAACGCGGTCTTCTGTTCCGGCTTTAAGTTCATTTATATAAGAATCTAACCTTTGAAGGTATTCTGCCAGGATCTGCCTTTGACGTGCAGAAACCGTTTTAGGTTCTTTAAGTTGTGATTCAGGCATCGCTATTATTTTAAATCAAAAGTAGTAGAAAAAAAGTAGTGGCCGGACTAAGTAACAATTTTTTGCATGATTCCCCATTTAGCTACAATCTGTAGCAAGAGCGCATTGTCTTTCCTAGTAATTTAGGGCTATGGAAAGGCAAGTGATGCACATGGATCTTGACAGTTTTTTTGTCTCGGTTGAACGGAAAATAAATCCCAAGTTGATGGGAAAACCAGTGTTGGTAGGCGGTAATAGCGACCGCGGAGTTGTTGCTTCCTGTAGTTATGAAGCGAGGAGTTTTGGTATTCATTCGGCAATGCCCATGGGCATGGCAAAGCAGCTTTGCCCGGAAGCTATTATTGTAAAAGGTGACCACGATAAGTACAGCGAGCTTTCGGACCAGGTTACTGATATCATTAAAGAAAATGTCCCTGTGTATGAGAAGGCTTCCATAGACGAATTTTATGTAGACCTGACGGGCATGGATAAATTCTTTGGCTGCTACAAGCTCGCTACAGAGATCCGCCAGAAAATAATGAAAGAAACCGCTCTTCCTATTTCCTTTGCTTTGTCGAGTAATAAAACAGTGGCTAAAATTGGTACAGGAGAAATAAAACCCAATAACCAACAGCAAATTCCTTTTGGCACAGAGAAAACGTACCTGGCACCTTTGTCTATTAAAAAGATTCCGATGGTGGGAGATAAGACCTATCAGCTACTGCGCGGAATGGGTGTTGAAAAAGTAAAAACTGTGCAGGAAATGCCTATACAGGTTTTACAGCAGGTGTTGGGTGAGAGCGGAACATCTTTGTGGAAAAAAGCCCAGGGCATTGACAATTCGCCGGTAGAGCAATACAGTGAGCGAAAATCTATTTCTACAGAATGTACGTTTGAAAAAGATACTGTGGATGTGTATCACCTGAAGCGTGTGTTGGTAAGCATGACAGAAAAATTATGTTTTCAGCTGCGGAATGAAGAAAAGTTGACGGGCTGCGTTACGGTAAAGATTCGGTATTCGGATTTTAATACCTATACCATGCAGGTAAGGGTACCTTACACTACTATGGATAACACCCTGATTGAAAAAGTGAAAGAGCTGTTTGATAAATTATTTCAAAAGCGCATGCTGATCCGTTTGATCGGGATCAAGTTCAGTCATTTGATCCGGGGAACCTACCAGATAGATATGTTTAGTGATACGACCGAGCACATTAATTTGTACGCTGCTATGGATAAATTGCGCCAGCGTTTCGGATCAGATGCGGTGATGCGTGCCGCAGGATTGGGCCTGGATAAAAGGGAAACGAGTTTGTTTAATGGGGTGAAGAAATGATTGCAAGTCCCGTAGGGACGACCTGTTCATAAAAACGACAATTACAGACTTTTAGCTCCGTAGGAGCGACCTGAAAAGAAAATATATTTAAGTTCCAAAACAATTTGTCCCGGAGGGACAAAACTTTTAATAAATAAACCAACCGGCCCCGGAGGGACCGAACAAAAAGTACACAATGGCCAATACCTACTCACAAATCTTTTACCATGTTGTGTTTGCAGTGAAGCA
This sequence comes from Sphingobacteriaceae bacterium, assembly GCA_043716685.1. Classification (GTDB taxonomy): domain Bacteria; phylum Bacteroidota; class Bacteroidia; order B-17B0; family Aurantibacillaceae; genus Aurantibacillus. The sequence goes on from JAYSYG010000594.1 coordinate 5,597, forward strand.
CAGACAATCTCTCATCACACATTCTATTAAGGATGAATTGTATAAATACATAACAGGAGTTATAAATAATCAAAAGCAGGTTCTTTTTATAATTAACGGGATGCCGGATCACGTCCACCTATTGCTGAATTGCAAACCCGATGTAAATCTCTCCAATCTGGTAAAGGAAATCAAAGAACATTCTACAAAATTCATAAATGACAAAAAAATAATTCCGGGTAAATTTTATTGGCAGGGTGGCTTCGGCGCTTTTAGTGTAGGAAGAAGGGATATTCCGAATGTTATACGCTATATAAAAAACCAGGAAGAACATCATTCGAAAAAGAACTTCAAAGATGAATACCTTGAATTTTTGAAAGAAAACGAAATTGAATTTGAAGAAAAATATATTTTTGAATTTCATGAAAATTAATAACCCTGTGTTTTGCCCCTCTGGGGCAAAGCGCATGCCTAGTCATCTTTCTAAAAAATTTGGCCTCCTCTGGGGCCAAAAAATCACGAAATTAAATGAATCACCCCGCACCAAGCGATAAGGGTAACGAAAAGCCGACACACAAGAAACAAAGCGGATCAAGAACCAGGAAACTTACCCGTAAAGATTTGAGGATTAACATAAAGTTGTTCCAAAGGAAACAAAATATTTTTTAATGCTCCTCAACTGCCACACATATTATAGCTTCGGATACGGAACACTTTCCATAAAAGAACTTTTAAGGGAAACCTGGAATAAAGGTTACCATTCTTTTGTATTGGCGGATATTAATAATACATCCGCTGTCCTCGATACAATGAGATTGTGTTATAAAAAAGCTATGAAGCCAATTCCCGGGATAGATTTCAGGAATGGAATAAAACAACAGTATATTGGTATCGCAAAAAACAATGCCGGATTTAAAGAACTCAATGAACATCTCAGCGAGCATCTTCACGAAAAAAAAGATTTTAATAAAAGACCTGGGGCGGCGGATAAATTCCAAAACACGTATTTTATTTATCCTTTCGCCAGCTTTGACGGACAACCTCTTAATGCCAATGAATTTATAGGGATCTCGCCGAAACAATTATCCCAGCTTCCATTCTCAAAACATAAACATCTCACACATAAAATGGTGGTGTTACAAACATTTTCCTTTCTTAATAAAGATCATTTTGAGGCACACCAAGCCTTAAGGGCAATTGATCAAAATACCCTGCTTAATAAACTAACAAAGGAAGACATAGGCTCTTTAGAGGAAATAGCGCCAACAAAAGAAGACCTATACAAAACATTTTCCACCTTTCCGGAAATACTAAAAAACACTGAGTACATTCTTGACACTTGCCGTGTTGAATTCGAATTTGACAAACTCGCAAACAAGAATTTAAAATTTTATAAAGGCAGTCTTGAAGAAGATGTGGCGCTGCTCCGCACGGAAGCCAAAAAGGGACTTAAATACAGGTATCCTGAGGTTACGCAGGAAATTGAAGACCGCCTTGAAAAAGAGCTTACCATCATAACCTCCAAGCAATTTACATCTTACTTTTTAATTAACTGGGATATTACGCAATATGCACAACGTAAAGGTTATTTTTATGTAGGTCGCGGAAGCGGCGCCAATAGTATGGTAGCGTACCTTTTGCGCATTACCGATGTAGATCCAATCGACCTTGATTTATATTTTGAACGCTTCATTAATGAGAACAGAAGCAATGCCCCCGATTTCGATATTGATTTTTCGTGGACAGATCGCGAAGATATGACCCGCTATATTTTTGAACGGTTTGGAAAAAATAATGGTGTCGCGCTGCTTGGCACCTACTCTACCTTTCAGCACGATGCGGTTACGCGTGAGCTTGGAAAAGTATTCGGGCTACCTCCGGATGAAATAGATAAGATACAAAGAATCAAAGACCCTAAAGAAGCTCAGGATTCCATTACAAAAGATGTATTTAAGTACAGCGCCCTGATTGCAGGTTTTCCAAGTCATCTAAGCATCCACGCCAGCGGCATTATTATTTCAGAAGAACCCATTACCGCATATACCGCTACCAACCTTCCGCCAAAAGGGTATCCCACTACTCAATTCAGTATGCTGGAAGCGGAAGACATTGGCTTATTTAAGTTTGATATTTTAAGCCAAAGGGGGCTCGGAAAAATAAAAGATGCAGTTGAAATTATTAAGAAAAACAGAAATGTGGGCATTGATATTCACGATATTAAAAAATTTAAACACGATGAAGAAATAAAAAAACTATTAAGTGTTGGTAAATGCATTGGCTGTTTTTATGTGGAATCACCGGCTATGCGAATGTTACTTGCAAAATTACAGGCCGATGATTATTTACGGTTGGTTGCAGCAAGCTCTATCATTCGTCCCGGAGTTTCGAAAAGCGGAATGATGAACGAATACATTCTCCGTTACCGCAAAAAAGAGGTCAGGGAAAAAGCGGAAGCCGATCTCCCCGAATTATATAATTTGCTCCGCGAAACATACGGGGTGATGGTTTACCAGGAAGATGTGATCAAGATCGCGCACATTTTCGCCGGCCTTACATTAGCTGATGCTGATTATCTGAGGAGGGGCATGAGCTGGAAATTCAAACAGCGCAATGAGTTTCACATGGTAAAAGAAAAATTCTTTACTAACTGTCTTGCAAAAGGTCACCGTCTTGATACGATCCAAAACATCTGGACCCAGATAGAAAGCTTTGCCAACTTTGCTTTTTCAAAAGGTCATTCTGCAAGCTATGCCGTAGAAAGCTACCAGGCACTTTATTTAAAAGCACATTATCCACTCGAATACACGGTCGCAACCCTCAATAATGGCGGAGGGTTTTACAGAACAGAACTTTACATTCATGAAGCGCGCATGCATGGTGCGGAGATCTTTCCTCCCTGCATCAACAACAGCAGCGAAAAATGCGAGATCAAAGGCAAAGATATTTTTCTTGGATTTGAATTGATAGGACAACTCGAAAAAGAAATTCAAAAGAAAATCGTCGGGGAGCGCACTGAAAATGGCCTCTTCACAGATCTTTATGATTTTGTAAAACGTACCCACATTTCTATTGAACAACTCCGCATTCTCATTCGCGCCGGGGCTTTTCAATTCCTTCCAAAAAATAAAAAAGAATTATTGTGGGAGGCCCACATGCTGATCAGTCCCGTAAAAAAGAAAATAGAAAATAAAGAATTATTTCATATCGAGCCGCAACACTATACTTTACCTGAGTTGGAAAATACCTGGCAGGACGACGCTTATGACGAACAGGAACTCTTTGGATTTTCGTTGTGTTCTCCTTTTGATCTATTAAAAGAACCTTTGAAAAATGAGGTGGTAAGGGCAGATCTGAAAAACCGGGTTGGAAAAACTATTGAAATTATAGGCTACCTCGTAAATATTAAAACAACCTGGACAAGTAACGGCCAGAAAATGTTCTTTGGAACGTTTCTTGACTTAAAAGGGTATTGGATAGACACGGTGCATTTTCCTCCCTCCGCTCTGTCACATCCTTTCAGTGGTCCGGGCTGTTATAGTATTATTGGTAAAGTGGTTGAAGAATTTGATTTTATCTATATTGACGTTTCGTACCAGCAGCGATTAGCTGTGCTAAACAGGGATGATGACAGCGGAATGCGGCCCTTCTCACGTGCCAATAAAGACAGAGTTTACCAGGGGAGATGCTAGGGGGATGGAAGATGGAAAAGGGAAAATGGCAGAGGGAAAAAGGAAGATGGAAAATGGCAGAGGGAAGATGGAAAATGGAAAATGGGAAAGGTATTCAGGCCTTACTTACTTTTAAAACTTGCAACATTTGGACGAATAATGGTCTTAAAAAAACGGAGATAAAACTGCTTGCTAATCGTTTTGCAAAGAGCCTGGTGAATTCTTTGAAGCAATAGCAGTATGTCCGCGCCAGGGATTGAGCCATTTGTCTGAGCTCTTTTTTGAGAGCCGCCCCTGAGCCTGTCGAAGGGTCAGGCGAACAAAAAAAGCGAGCGGCAAAAGCCTTGTGGCTTTTGAGCGAGATTGTGTAAAAGCAAGCCCGCCCGGGCGCCCAAATAAAAAAGAAAATCAGTGAATTTTTAAATTTGACCAGCACTATTTAAAGCTTTATCTTTATTGGCTTCTTAAATAGCATTTGATTACCTATGGATTACAATTTTACGGAGATAGAAAAGAAATGGCAGAAATTCTGGGCCGATAATAAAACGTTTAAAGCCGAAGATTCTTCTTCACGCCCGAAATATTATGTGCTGGATATGTTTCCCTATCCTTCAGGAGCGGGTTTGCACGTTGGACATCCTTTAGGTTATATAGCTTCCGATATTATGGCAAGGTACAAACGCCATAAAGGCTTTAATGTGCTGCACCCCATGGGCTACGATTCTTTTGGATTACCTGCTGAGCAGTATGCTATTCAGACAGGTCAACACCCCTCT
>JAYSYG010000595.1:0-3305 GCA_043716685.1 Sphingobacteriaceae bacterium
AATTTCAATTCGTGAAATTGGTGTAATTCGTGTCTCTCAGCGGTATACGCCGTAAACCACCGGCACCTTATGCATATTTAGTTTTACGCCTTTTTTCCAATCGGCTACGGTTTTAGAAACGAGAAATTGTTTTGAGGCAGTGATGTCGCGACCAATAAACAAAAGGGTTTGAGGAGCAAGGGTTTCAAGTATGGTTTCCAGCATTTGTTCATTTCGATAAGGTGTTTCGATAAAGAATTGGGCCTGGTTTTGTTTAAGCGCCAGTTGTTCCAGCTCTTTCAGACGTTTTATTTTCTGAGGTTTTTCAATGGGGAGATATCCTACGAAGGCAAAATTCTGACCGTTAAATCCGGAGGCCATGATACTGAGAACGATCGCACTTGGTCCTACCAATGGAATAACTTCAATGCCTTTCTGGTGCGCAAGTTTCACAACATCAGCGCCAGGATCTGCAATGCCGGGGCAACCTGCATCACTCATCAGGCCAACGTTCCGGCCTTCCAACAAGGGTTTTAATAAGATCCCTATTTCGCCGCTTTTTGTGTGTTCGTTCAAAAGAAGAATTTCAGCCTCCTGAATCGTTGTATAACCAAAGCCTTTTAAGCAGCGGCGGGCGGTTTTTGCATCTTCTGCAATAAATTTTGTAAGTGTTTTTACAATCTCAGCATTGTACTGAGGAATAAATTTTTGGCCGTTTTCTTCTACAATAGGCACCGGCAATAAATATAATTTTCCGAAATGGTTCACCTTGTAATATTAAATAAATTTTTTTATCGTTACTTTGTACTTGAATTAAATTAATAAACATGCTTGGCTTAAAACTGGAAACGGATCCGCATTGGGTAAATATTGTTGAGAAGAACATCGGGGAGATTCTTACTGATCACGCCTGGTGTGAGCAAAAGGCTGCCACCAATGCTATTTCGATCATGATCAGCTATCCCTACCACAGTGACTTGGTAGATGAATTGCTTAGCCTGGCCAAAGAAGAACTCAGTCATTTTGAAATGGTTCACCAAAAAATTAAGGAAAGGGGTTATACACTAGGTTTTGAAAGAAAAGACGAATATGTGAACGAGCTTTACAAATTTATGCGCAAGGGACATAAAAAAGAAATTGTGCTTATTGACCGGCTGTTGTTTTCTGCCATGGTGGAAGCCAGAAGTTGCGAGCGTTTCCGAATTCTTTCCTTACACATTAAAGATACAGAGCTCCGTGAATTTTATCATGAACTGATGATCAGCGAGGCCAACCACTATACTACCTTTTTAGCGTTTGCGCGTAAATACGGAAATGACGTGGAAGATGTGAATGCCCGCTGGCAGCAATGGCTGGACTACGAAGCAAACGTGGTGAAGAGTTACGGGAAAAACGAGACGATTCATGGTTAATACTTTCAATTTTCAACACAGAGGGTCAGAGACACTGAGTCACAGAGAAAACAAGGTTTTTTGTTCTTTCTAATTTACATCTGAACATCTTTTGATTTGCCAGAATTCAAAAACATACTGATAATCCAGACTGCCTTTATAGGCGATGCAATCTTAGCTTCGAGCCTGGTTGAAAAGCTGCATGCGCGTTTTCCGCAGGCAGCGGTCAGCATCCTTGTGAGAAAAGGAAATGAAAGTATTTATGAGGCGCATCCTTTTTTAAAAGAAACCCTGGTATGGAATAAAAAAGAGGGCAAACTTAAAAATTTGTTTAAGCTTTTAGCAACTATTCGCCGGAACAACTACGATGCGGTTGTCAACTGTCACCGGTATGGAAGTTCGGGTTTTTTAACCGCCTTTTCCGGAGCTAGACATACAGCGGGCTACAAGGAAAATCCGTTTTCTTTTCTTTTTAATTTTACTGCACGGCATGTGATTGGCGATGGAAGGCATGAAGTAGCGCGTTATAATGAACTCGTTGAAGATTTTACAGACAAAACTGTTTTTAATCCGAAATTATATCCATCTGCAAAAGATAAAGAACTTGTCCAAACCTATCAGAATGGGAAATACATGTGTATGGCACCTGCCTCGGTATGGTTTACCAAACAGCTTCCGGCAGAAAAATGGACAGAACTCTGTAACAAAACAGATGCCTCGGCTACCATTTATTTATTGGGTGCGCCCGGCGATGTGGAACTCTGTAACAGAATCAAACAAAACTCTACACATACAAATATTGAGGTCCTTGCCGGTAAATTATCGTTATTGCAATCCTGCGCGCTTATGCAAAATGCTGAAATGAATTATGTGAACGACAGCGCGCCTTTACACCTGGCTTCTTCGGTAAATGCACCTGTAACGGCTTTCTTCTGCTCTACTGTACCTGAGTTTGGCTTTGGTCCTTTATCAGATAACAAAACGATTTTACAGGTAACCGGCCTGCACTGCAAGCCCTGTGGACTGCACGGCTACAAAACCTGTCCCCTCGGGCATTTTAAATGCGGGCATTTGATGGAGGTTTGAGATGGCACTTCTTTTTTTGAATCTTTGGAAAATTAGGATACTTTTGATAAAACGCTAATTAATGGCGCTTATCTAACATATGGGTGCGAGATAAGCGAGAGTTTATGGCGGGTATAAAGTAGTTATAGGTAAGCTGCGGGACATCGTACTAAAAAAACATTGCAATGACAAATACGCTTTCGTTGGACATAAAAACATTCTTACAAAAGGACACGACTAAAAACTTTCTGACGACGGCTCAAATGTTTACTGACCTTCTTGAAAAAAAAGGCATTCCCAAAGACAAGTTTTTAAAACAAGCTCACACTATTCTTATCGACCTATATTTAAAAGGACACCAGCTTGAACAAATAGACTTAAAATATTCAAATGCGGACACCGAGTTAGAAAAATCAGACGACGAATATTTTAAAAGCCAAAATCAAGCTCTTATTGCATTGCTCGGACAAGAAGCTTTCTATAGCGAAATATTTGACCCGATTAATGACAAAGAGGAAAAACCTGTTCAAGGCTGGCTCGTTGACGACTTTGCTGACATATATCGTGATTTAAAAATTGAGTTGGAAAAAATGAAAATTGGCACTGACGAGGCTATCGAAGACGCAATGTGGCAAATGAAATGGAGTTTTCTTCATCATTGGGGTAGACATTGTGTTGGTGCAATTCGGGCGCTACATTTTCTTTACTATGACGGTAAAGACGTAATGTGACGACAAGCTGTGTGCCGCAGCCTACCTATAACAGCAGTCTCGCGCCATGCCGGGCATCTTTTATTTTGGCATCTCGGTGGACATTTGTACATTTATAATATTGCTGAAGCCGGCACGGCGCAAGGCTGCAATCCGTTAG
>JAYSYG010000596.1:0-3300 GCA_043716685.1 Sphingobacteriaceae bacterium
TTATTTTGCCGAGGTAACGGGCAGCACATTTTATGGTTTCAGCATTATTGCAGGAATTTATATTTTTTTATTGCTTCTCTTTTTACTTCTCGATAAGCAGGTTTTTTCAAAACGCATTATCAATATGGTTGTCCGGATCTTCTTCGAAAGATCTGTCGTTGAAACAGACCTAAGCAAAGACGATGAATAAGCGACGGGTACATATCACGACGCTCAGCGACCTTGCAAGGGAGGAGCGAAACGTGCGTGAACGTTTGAAGCAGCAGGAAGCTGAATTGGTGCTTCGTGTAAAGAAGTTACCGGAAGAGATTATTACAACCGCCATAATCAGGCTGGTTTCTTCGGTTGTAAAGGGTAATACTCTTAATTCTGTAGTAAATTTTGCAAAAAGAGTGGGTAAAAACCTGCTTTCCAACCTTTTTAAGGATATCGTGTAGTTTCCCTGCAATAATGCAAGTTTTAGGGCAATAATTTAACTTCCAAAAATCCTGTATTTAGGGTCTAATTTATTTGTCAATTGAAAAATAATGTAGTTATTTGTTAAACAAACACTAAATACTATGACTGGTACTATAGACATCAAGGTTGAAAAGATCAAGAAGAGCCGTGTCTCTGAACATGATATAAATAATGTTGCTTTCGGAAAGTGTTTCAGCGACCATATGTTCGTTGCAGAGTATTCAGATGGCAAATGGCAGAACGCCTCTATTATGCCTTACGGCGATGTGCCTATGAGTTATGCAATGAGCGCGCTTCATTACGGACAGGCTATTTTTGAAGGAATGAAGGCTTACAAAAATGATAAAGGGGAAGTATCCATGTTCCGCGCACCCGACAACTTTAAACGGTTAAATAAAAGTGCGATCCGTATGGCCATGCCTGAAATTCCTGAAGAGCTGTTCATGAACGGATTGATGGAATTGATCCGCCTCGATTCTGCCTGGGTTCCTTCCAGCGAAACCGGCAGCTTATATATTCGTCCTTTTTTAATTGCAACAGACGAAGCTATTGGAGTAAAGATCAGCGATACTTATAAATTTGTGATCATTACCTGTCCTGCAGGTAAATACTACAGCGAACCAATTAAAGTATTGGTAGAAACAAATTACTACAGGGCTGTAAAAGGTGGTGTAGGTTTTGTGAAAGCTGCGGGTAACTACGGCAGAAGCCTGTATCCTACTAAATTGGCGCAACAAAAAGGGTACCAGCAAGTGATCTGGACCGATAGCGAAACCCAGCAATATTTTGAAGAAAGTGGAACCATGAACGTAATGTTTGTGATCGGGGATAAACTTTTAACTCCGGGCTTAAGTGATACCATTCTTGATGGTGTAACGCGCAATTCGGTACTTGCACTGGCTAAGGATTGGGGCATGACGGTAGAAGAACGCAAAGTAAGTATTAAAGAAGTTTTTGAAGCGATTGAGAATGGAACAATAAAAGAAGTATTTGGCTGCGGAACTGCCGCAACAATTGCGCAAATTATAGCTATTGGTCATAACGGTAAGGAACACGCTTTGCCTCCGGTTTCAGAACGTAAATTTTCAACGCGTGTGGATGAAACGCTTCGTAATATTCGTAAAGGCAAGATGGAAGACAAACACGGTTGGATGATGAAAGTCCCTGCTTAATTATAGTTGATAGTAATAGCGTAACCGGCCTTTTGGATAAGGCCGGTATTTTTATTAAAGATTTAAAAGCCACAGGTTAAACAGATTGCGCAGATCTGAAAATGTGTATCCATAAAAAATTTGATTAATAATCTGTGTTAATAAGTGCAATCTGTGGCTAAAGAGAAAGTAGTTATTGATTTATTTTTATATTAGTGCAATGAAGTTCCTGAAAGAGCATAGCGTATTTATTTTTATTCTTTCAGTATGCGCTATTCTTAGGTTTATTCCTTTGTTTGAGTATCAATTTACCTTCGATGAACTCAGCGGACTTGAACGAACCCAGTTTGATTCTTTTTCAGAAGTGATTGAAAAAGGTGTGAAGATCGATGCGCATCCGGCCTTTGTTCAGCTGCTGATCTATTACCTTACGCATATTTTCGGTTATGTTACCTGGATCATCAAACTTCCCTTTTTACTCTTTGGTTTTGGGGCAATTATTTACGCGTACGCATTCGGATTAAGAAATTTCTCCAAACAAACCGGACTTTTTGCCGCAGTATTTTTTAGCTTTTCACTGATCTTTGTTTTTTATGCACCCATTGCAAGAATGTATATTTCTGGCGTATTTTTTAGTATTGGACTCTTATATTATTTTTTTGAGATCTTCTTTTCAAAAAGTGAAAAAAAGTACAACTATTTTTTACTAGGCCTGTTTGCTCTACTTTCTGCGCTTAACCAGCATATCAATTCATTGTTTGCATTTACGGTATGTGTGTCGGGATTTTTATTGCTTAATAAGATAAATTATAAACCGTACTTACTCACATGTGTGCTTGTAGTTCTTGCTTATCTTCCGCATCTTCCGGTTACGCTTTACCAGTTAAGCGTGCCGGGAATTGGTCGGGAGAATGGTGGCTGGCTTGAAGCTCCTGAATTTACTATTCTTTTTTCTTTTCTGAAAACACTTTTTGGTACAGGGAAAATGTATATCATTATTTTGTCTGTTATAACCCTGGCATGTGTTCTCAACCGGAAAATTTCTGTCAATAAAAAACAGCTGTTTCTTTTTGTTGTTTTTCTTTTCAATTTCCTGGTTATTTATTTTTATTCTGTCTTGCGTTCGCCAATATTTCAGTATTCAGTTATGTTATTTTCAGGAACAGCGATGATAATTTTTGTTTGCTCTTTTATGGATTTTAAAAACAGTGCGACTTTTTATTCAGCGCTTACCCTTATAGCAGGCTTATTGCTTTACAAGTCCTATGTAAAGAAAGATTATTTTAAGCAATCGGTTAAAACCGTTTACGAGTATCAGTTTGAAAGATCTGTTTATTATAAAAACATGTACGGGAACGAAAACGTATACCCGCTATTTTTTGATGCGGACAACATTATGAAGAAAATTTACTTTGAAAAGTACCGAAAGGTTTTTGACTGTAAGATCTCTTCCGATTCCGTGATCTCGAATATGGAGCGCGTTTATTTTGCGAGGAAGTACGGGCAGAGGGTATCTTCTTTGCGTTTATTTTCAGAATTCGTAGCCGACTTAAAATGCGATTATGTCATTCTTACTTCCGCAATGCCACAACACCAGGCTATTGTAGAAGAGTATTTTCCTTACCTACTCGAAAATACGCAGACCCAGGCCATTAATTTTAAGCTCTATTCAAAAAAACCGGAGGATAAA
>JAYSYG010000597.1:0-3299 GCA_043716685.1 Sphingobacteriaceae bacterium
AATGTTGCTTTGGTAAATGTAATTTTCACCTCATCCAGAAAATCAACAATTTGCTCCTTATGAACGTCGCTTGCAGGAAGAAGAAATTTCTCAGCCCTGTTCTTGCGGATAACATCAACCAGATCTATGATTGTACCGTGTCCAAAAAAGATCTTACGTTTACGGTATTGAATATATTTTTGTAAATAATAGGCGGTTTGTTCGTTGATGCAAAAGTACTTCATGTTCTCAGGCACCGTAACCCGCATTTCGTTGCAGATCCTGAAATAATGATCAACAGCCAGCTTACTGGTTAAGATTACCGCTCCATGCTCAAGGATATCGATCCTCTGGGCCCTGAATTCTTGAGAAGTCAGACCCTCTACTTTAATAAACTGTCTGAAAGTTACGCCAATATGGTACTTCTTGGCAAGATCAAGATACGGGTTCTTGTCGTTTTCGGCGGGTTTTGGTTGAGAGACAAGAATGTGTTTAACCTTTGTTTTAGGTTGATTGCTAACCTCGATGTTTGGAGGTGGTGGCAACGTAATTACTTGTTTTTTAGAGGACTTTCTAACACGTTTAATAGCCTGCGCTTTTTCTATGTTTTCTTTATCCTCAAAGTTGGTAATAACCTTTTTTTCTTTAACAGGTTTTACTACCGGTTTAATGTCCATTTTTGGTGCTTTGCTTACAGCTAAAGCAACGGGGGCTTTTGAGACTGATTTCTTAACAGCGCTTTTGACTTTTTTAGTCACCCCGGCCAAAGGAGGCTTGGCTGCTTTTTTCTTTTTAGATGGGGGTACCGATTTTAGGCTCTTCAGCGACTTTTTAACTTCCTTTTTTGCCGCTTTTTTTTTGGCTACGCTTCTCTTTGCTGACATTAATTGTCCTGTGTTTAAAAAGTTTCAATTATATATTTTACCAATACAAAAACAGGTAAAATTTCCAAACCGCAAAAGTAAGAGAAAATTTGTAATAATCCTAGTCTTTGTTCAACCAGGCCCATTATTATCCCGCGGTACCACTTCAACAAAATGGCAGAAGCTAAAACCAATATTGCCCCCGTTATAAATATTCTTGGGTTAAATGGGCTGAATTCTATGAGTATTATTAACGGAAAAAGAAAAAGGCCAAAGCTTTGGTTTACCAGAGTGGAGCTCGTAACATACTCCGAAATTACTTTTCTTTTATCGGTGAATAGCGCAAGAGACCTGTTTATAAGAGCCTTAAAAGAGAAGACAAACACAACTATTACAAAGAAAAAACAAAATTGTGTGAGATGGGAAGTTTCAATAAAAACAAATTTATACAGGCTATTTATTTTATAAACCAGGAAAGAAACATTGAGAATAAAAACCAGGTTAAGTGCCAGTGAGTAAAATTTAAAGGGGTTAAATTCTTCCCGCTCCAGTTGTTGAAGGATCTGCGTGCTAAATGTGGATTGGATAATTCTTATTACTTTGGGGAATGAGCTTATTTTTATCAGGACAAGTAAACCCAAACAAAAAAATAAAAAAACTGAGGGCCATAGCTGATTATCACTCATCCTTGGTATTGGTGCAGGATTATGATTCTGAAGAAGATGTGCGTAGAAAATATGTTGTGTATCTGCAGATATCACATTATAACGAAAAGGTTCGTGAAATACAGAATCCGAATTTTACCTGTCCTTTCGTCCAGGTATCTTTTGTGTACGGGATGTAATTATTTTCTACTAATCCGCTTGCATTCGTATAAAAGAGGCTAAATACATGTCCTCCGGTTTCAATTTCAAACCCAAGGGATAAGGGATTAAAGGCATTGTCGTTGTTTTGATAAAAAGAAGATACATTATAAAAATAATCCCCGATAAAACTTAAACGCTTGGTTAGTTTTATCCGTCCGCCAATACCCATACTGAAAAAACCATTTACATCTTTGGCATTGTTATTCGTGTTTACGTTTTCTTTAATAAAATTACGGTACATATAACTGGGCAGCAATTCCAGCGATAACCAATCGCTTACTTTACTGGCTATGATCAATTGGCTGAAATAATTAAAACGGTGAAGTTCATTTGTTTCAAAATTCTTATTGATTCCGTTATAAAGAACAGATGTTGGTGCGTGCGAATACCCAACGCTTGTGAAAAAAGCAAGCGAAACTGGCATACTGAAATCTGTGGTTTGCTGCAGGATCTTCCATTTCAGGCTCCCATCCACAAGCTTGTTAAGCTTACTTCTTCCAATACCCACCGAGAGATTGTCCAACAACCCATAATCAAAGCTGATGCGGATATCTGATGCGTTATCGAAACCTAAAGAGGACTGAAAAGTTTCATTTATCGGATTAGAGTTGTTAGAATCGTAAACATTCCCAAACCGGTGACTGATTCTGAAATCCAGATGTTTTTTCTTAACCGTTTCTATTGTTTGTGCGTTACAGATTCTAACGGTTTTGAAAGTGGCGTATACTTTTTTAGGCGCTTCATCCTTCTTATCGTCAACCAAACTCAGAAGATCATCCTGGGCAAGAATTACATTCGAACTCAGGACGCAGGCAAAAAGAAAAGCTGTTTTTTTAAATAAAATCATAGTTGTATAATAGGGTTATTTTTTTTGTAGAGGCTCTAATGTGCTATTAATAGTAACTTCTACCTCTTCTGCAATATTCTTAACATACATTGAAGGCACCTTAATATTATAATCTGATACTTTAATTTTAAACTTACTGTAGATAATAACCTCAGCTCCCTTTTTTGTAAGAGTGCCGTTAAGTGTCACGTCTCTTGTTACCCCGTGAAGAGTAAGTTTGCCGGTTATCGTTACCTTGTTTTCTCCATCTTTTCCCGTATAATCAATTGGCTCATTGATCTTGCCTTTAAATTCAGCATTGCGGTTAGGATACGCGCCATCAACCTTCTTTTCAGTCTCCATATAATTCTCGTTAAAATGCTCTTCCATTAACGCATTTTTAAACTTAAAGTTCTGGATCGTTACCCTGATCTGGATCTCGTTAGTAGAAGCCTTAAGAACAATAATAGCTCCTTTATTCAGTGCCTCTATATTCTCAAGCGGCGCTTCAGAATAAAAAGAAATAGAGGTTGCACCCGTTTTTGCCGTAAATATCTGTGCGTTGATATTTAAACTTAATAACAAAGTAATAGCAAGAATTATTTTTTTCATAAGGTTTAATTTTAATCAAATTTATAATATTTCTTTTAAATCGCAATCATCCAGGAATTTTCCTGTCAAACGTGGGAAAGCAAAGGTTGTTAGCTTTGCAATATTGGTTTTGATTAAATTTTTATTAGTCTTGCCCTCAAAAGCAGAGCTAAA
>JAYSYG010000598.1:0-9990 GCA_043716685.1 Sphingobacteriaceae bacterium
GGTGCGATGTAAAAGAAAGCTGGGATGCAAACGTTCATCCTCTTGCGCCGATCGAAAAAATTATTGAAAATGTTCTTGCCTGGAAAGCCAATAGTGTTGTTGTTACAGGTGGGGAGCCTCTGATCTATAACCTGGATGAACTTACCCGACTTCTAAAACTCAATAACATTGAGACCTTTATTGAAACATCCGGTGCTTACGCCTTAAGCGGAAAATGGGACTGGGTCTGTCTTTCACCAAAAAAAACAATAGCTCCCCTAAAAGAAGTTTATTCAAAAACCAATGAACTAAAAGTGATCGTGTTTAATAAACATGATTTTAAATGGGCCGAAGAACAGGCCGCTCTTGTAAACAAAGAGTGTTATTTATACCTACAGCCGGAATGGAGTAAACAGGAACAGTTGGTTCCCGAAATTATTGACTATGTAAAAGAAAATCCTAAGTGGATGATCAGTTTGCAGACGCACAAGTATATGAATATTCCTTAGATAGGGAGCCGAGACAGAAGGAACTGGAGGGGCTGGAGGGAGTCAGGGCTGGAGAGACTGAAGAGAACCAGGAGTCAAGAGACAAGAAGCTGGATTGAAGGAGATGAAAGGAATCAGGACTGAAGGGAACAAAGACCAATATGTACGGATGGTGAAATTAAAAAGACTATAGCTGAATTTCGCAGATCAATTCTTCATGACTGGCCAAGGAAATTATTTTTTCAAAAAGCTTACAACCGCTTCGTAATAACTCAGCGCCACTTTATGTAAACGCTCATTTGCCAGGATCCCGTAAATATCCATGTCACAACGCATTAAGAGCTTGCACTCCTTTTCATTATCCTGGTATAAACTTTCGCCGTATACCAACGGTGAATTTATTTTCCGGCAGAGGGCAAGGTTGCGGCAAAACACTCCGGGACTTGCAGTGATAAGGCAATTATCCCTTAAATAATCAGCATCCACAGCTTTGGCAATCGGAATCTCCAGCAGTTTATTAAAATTAGCAACAGTCTTTGCTGAAAGATCTTCTGATCTGTTTAACTGATCGGTAATTAACAGCCTTATAAAATTCATTTTACTTTCCGTCTTATTCAGGTTATCTGAAGTAAATCCCCCGCCAATAAAGGTCATTGAGAAGTTTTTCTGTGTGTGTTGTTTCCATGGCGCATTTTTTTCATCTACATTGTAGTGAATGATCAGGGTAACATCGGGCGCAAAGGCATTTATTTTATTTGATCTGTTAGCCAGGTCGTAATCTCTGAAAAAATCCCAGAACAAGGTGTAATTGTTACATTTCAGGAGTTTTTTATATTTTTCAGGAGCTAAGGATCCATTTTGCTTTAAGCTATCCAAGGTTCTTTTGCGGTGGTTTTTGATCCACTCCTGGTACGTGCAATTAAAGGAGGTGAAATCTACCCTGGTTCGGGTAATAAAGACTTCCGCTCCCTTATCTTCCAGCATATTTTTCAAAATATGTGCCGTATTAAATGTTAATTGGCTTTCAAAGAGCTTAACTGTATCGGCGTGACCATTGACAGGTTCCTGTACAAAAAACAAATATTTCTGTTCTGATTGAGCGTCGGTAAGATTCGTAGAAAAGTGTCCCGGGTCGAGGGCGATCTTATACCCTTTTAAAGGTTGTTCAGGAGTTTTAGTATTTTTTTTCTCAGGCTTTTTAAGTAAGACTGTGAGGCTATCTGTTTGTTTTTGCGTTAATTGTTTTGTTCCTTTTAAGTTCATCAGTTGCGACTGTTGGCTGGTATTGCTGTTCTGAAAAAAATCAGAGAGCAATGAAATTTCACCGGCGTATACCGCAAATTCTTTTTTACCCTGGAAACCCAGAAGATAAAGCGCTTCGTTTTCAAACTTCACGGCGCCATTTAAAGATCCCCGGAAATTAAGATAGGTATCAAAGCGCTGTTTGCACTGTTGAAGCGTTTGTGCCTGTGAAAAAAAAGCAATCAAACAAAAAAGATAAGAACACATTTTCATTCGTATAAATTTAAAAGAAAGGCCGCAATAAATTTTGTATTTTTAAAATGTCTTATTAAACCCGGTATGTTAACAGAAGAACAGGTCTTAAAGATCTTTAAAAAGGAATTAAGCTTTCAAACCTCCCGCTCAGGGGGCAAAGGAGGCCAAAATGTAAATAAGGTCGAAACAAAAGTGGCTATTGACTTTAACGTTAAAGCGTCGACTGCACTTACAGAAAGACAAAAAGAAACGATCCTGAAAAAATACCCGGACTTTATTGATGATTCTGTTATACAGGTTATTGGCAACAAACACCGCAGCCAACTTGAAAACAAGGAAGAAGCAAAAAACAAACTGATCGCACTTTTGAATAAATTGCTGAAGCCTGTTAAAAAGCGCGTGGCAACAAAGCCAGGCAAAGGAGCTAAGGAAAAGAAACTTGAGAATAAAAAACAAAAAGGTGAGAAAAAACAATTGCGAAGAAAGATTAGGGGGTATTAACGACTTCATTAATAGGCCACAGATGACACAGATTAAAACTAAAAAACCGGATTGTTGGGTATTCGATACACATGCCTCAGCCGTCAACAAAATAACTCCCGGAGTTGAAATTAAACCATAGAAGCAAAATGGATTGTGGTGTCTTGTCAATCAAAAACTGCCGCGGTAAACCCCGACAAGGCATAGTTGATATGACACTAATGCCATGTGTAAAAAAACATCCTAATTCTTAAAAAATGCTTCCTGACCTGATTATTTTTATAATATATACTCTTATTTTATCAGGACTGATACTCTATACTGGTTTTTTTAAACTATTTGATGACCCTGTTATTTCAAGAAAAAAATTCGCTCTTCTGTTTTTAGGTAAGGTTGCTGCCATTCCCGTTTTTTTGTTTGTGTACACTAAAATGTATGGCGGAATAGAAGAGTTTGATACAGGCAAATTTTACCAGGATGTAAAAGTAATTTGTGATTACGGTAAAACAGATCCTGGCTTCTTGATCCGTTTATTATTCGGTTTGCAGGACGACCATAAAAATTCTGCAGATTTTGTCAATTGCCTGAAAAATACAGTTAACTGGGATAATGGTACGGTAAAAGACTATTTATATAACGATAACCGAATTGTAATCAGAACACATGTGTTGCTCAATTTTATTGCTTTTAATTCTTATCCTGTTCACGCACTCTTTAATTGTTTTTTGAGCTTTACAGGAATTTTCTTTTTTTACAAAACATTTAAAGAATGGTTCGGGGGAAAAGAATTATGGGTACTGCTTATTCTTTGTTTTTTTCCAGCACTTTGGTTTTATACCGGCGCCCTATTAAAGGAGGGTATTACTTTTTTTGTACTGGGCTGCATGCTCTGGCAGCTGAAAAAACTGGTCAACCGGCAGAACAACGTGGCCGGCATTACCTGGCTCGTGTTTTTACTCTTTATTGCTTTGCTCCTTAAACCTTATGTATTAGTATTTGCAGCCATTTGTTTTTCCTTGTTTTTTATTATTTACCGTTCGCAGCTGAAAAAGAAATTCCTGGTGTATTTTTCCATATCGCTGTTTATTATCCTAGCCGTCAATACTGCATCTGTCCTTATCAAACACCGGTCTTTGCTTGAAGCAGCGTTAAAACAACAGCACCGGTTTGTGGGCGTCTCAAGAGGCGGAATATTCCTATCAGATACGGTTAATTTTATCAGGCTGACAAACGATACATCCCAGGTGAAGAAAGTAGCAGATAAGAAAAACAGTTTTACTATTCGTAAAAATGTTTCGTATATGTATTGGAAAACGACAGATCAAAAAGACACGCTGTACTGTTACAATAATGTGGATACAATTAAAACGTACGAACTTGTTTACATTATTCAGCAAAGCAAATCCAACATAGAGCTGCCTCATTCAAATCCATTTGTTACGGCTGCAGCCTGCTTTTATTACACCCTGTTTTATCCCACTTTTTTTACTGCAAAAAACGCCTTGCAGGTACTTGCCTCTCTTGAAAACCTGGTAGTACTGATAGCATTATTGATACTTGTTTTAGGCTTCTTTAAAAGCAAAAAAAGAGGATTTTTACCTCTTGTTTTTATATTTTTTGCCTTATCCCTTTGCCTGCTGATAGGCCTCACAGCGCCCAACAGTGGGGCTATTTTCCGGTACAGGAGTCCTGCAATGGTCTTTTTACTCCTTTCCGCTTTATATTATATTGAAGATGTTTTAGACTTCCTTTTACGGCGTAAAATCAAGTCCTGAGGGCCTGACCGTAGTCTCTGTTTCTGAAAAAAATCTGATAAACCTACCCTGGTTCTTAACAATAATCCGGAAAATCATTCGTTAAAACAGAGTTAACATTAAGATTTTTAGCTTAAATTAGTTGCATATTATGTATAAAACAGCCTCCTTTTTCCTTTTTTTAGTTTCATTGGGTTTACAGGCACAAACCCGCAAATACAGTAATGAGTTCCTTAACATTGGTGTTGGCGCAAGGGCACTGGGAATGGGTAATGCAAACATTGCTTCTGCCGAGGGTGTTAATTCAGGTTACTGGAACCCTGCGGGACTTTTAAAGCAAAAGAATGACATTGAAGTAGGACTGATGCACGCAGAATATTTTGCGGGGATTGCCAAATACGATTACATAGGTGCTTCCAAACGTATTGATTCCAATAGCGTTGCGGGATTTTCAATTTTACGTTTCGGGGTGGATAATATTCCTAATACACTTGATCTGGTTGACGCTAACGGCAATGTGGATTATAGCCGTGTAAGCACGTTTAATGCCGTTGATTTTGCTGCATTATTAAGCTACGCCCGTGTTATTCCCAAACTAAAAGGGGTTGAAGCAGGTGGAAATTTTAAAGTGATCAGGCGAAAGTTGGGAGATTTTGGGGGCGCCTGGGGCTTTGGGCTGGATGCCGGCGCTAAATATAATTTTAAAGGCTGGACCTTAGCGGCCATGGCGCGAGATGTTACTGGAACCTTTAATGCATGGACGTTTAACCTGGATCAAAAGCAAGTTGCAACCCTTATACAAACAGGTAACGAAGTGCCTTCTTCTTCACTGGAAGTAACAGTTCCGAAACTTATTTTAGGAGGCGCGCGAACCTTCAAAGTATGGAAGGACAGGATTTCTATTCTTGGAGAAGTGAACGCTATAAACACGTTTGATGGCATGCGGAATACCGTGGTAAAATCAAAAATATGGAGTATGGAACCCGCGTTCGGCCTTGAGATAGGATACAAAGGATTTATCTTTTTAAGAGGCGGTCTTGGTAATATTCAGAAACAATTAAATGACAGAGCTACACTTTATATTACAACCGTTCAGCCCAATTTTGGCGTAGGTGTTAAGTATAAAATATTCACGCTGGATTATGCACTGACAGATATCGGTGACCGTTCTATTGCTATTTATTCAAATATTTTTTCACTAAAAGTTGATATCAATAAAAAGATGAACAAGTGAGAAACCTACTTCTTTTTACTATAGCTCTTCTTTTTACATTTGCCATTAAAGCTCAGAAATATGGCAATGAATGGATAAACTTTTCTCAAAAGTATTTTAAATTTCCGGTTGCGCGTGAAGGTATCTATAGGATAGACTCTACAACTCTTGCCAAGTACTACGATCTAAGCACTACCAATCCTAAAAACTTCCAGTTGTTTTTAAAAGGCAAGGAACAATTCCTGCATATTAAAGGTGACTCAGATGGAAAAATAAATGTCAGTGATTATATCGAATTTTACGCCAGTCCTTATATGGGCGATGTGGATTCTTTGCTCTATACATCTATAAAATACCTGCCTAACCCCTACCTTCCGTTATTTACAGATACGCTCTATGCTTTTTTAACGCAGAATACTTCCCTGTATAACAAACGGTATGTACTTGAAACCGACACGGCTTCAGGCGCTTATCCAGCCGCAGATCATTTTTATACTGAAAAAGTATTTACAGCAAATGGCACCTATAATTACGTAAGAGAGTATTCAAATGGGTCCAGTGACCCACACCTGACACAAGCAGAGGGTAAAGGGGCAGATTTCCAGGTAGGTTCTTCCTATTCCTTTCCCACTTCCGGTTTAAATACCTATACGAATCTGCCGCTCCCTTTTTACATAACTGTAAATTATTCCGGTTCAAGTAATTCAACCAGCTACAATCCTGATCATCAGGTACAATTATCTTACAACGATCAGAATAACAACTCTGTATTGCTTTCAGATACCACGTTCTACGGCTATCAGCCGGTTCAAAAAAAAATCATTCTCAATTCTCAGAATACCAGTAATACTTCTGCTATCACGTTAAGTTATGTAGCAGCCCCCACGTTTACAAACTCCAATTCATTCGTCAACTGGCACTATGCCCATTATTATTATCCGCATACCACTGACCTGAACAATTCTTATTTTCTAAAATTTACAGTTGATAACAGTACTTCCTCCACAAAAAATTTCTTTAATTTCTCCAACTTTTATACAACGGGCTCTTCCTCTGTGATCCTTTATGATATTACGAACGGAAAGAGGATTACAACCGTGATAAACGGATCCAATGTGAGAGCGGTAATACCGGATGGTTCCGGAAAAAAAGTATGCTTCATGGCCGCCGAATTTGATACAGTTGTAGTAAAAAAATTAACCAAGGTCAATCAAACCGGAAGTTTTATTAATTACAAGAATTTTACAGCAAACAAACCGTATGTACTTATTTACCATAAAAATTTACAAAGTTCTGCAATGGCCTATAAAGCATACAGGCAAAGCATTACAGGAGGAGGTTATGATGTCATTGATGCAGATGTAGAAACGTTGTACGAGCAATTTTCATACGGTATCAGGGAACATCCCATATCTATGCGGAACTTCATTAAATATTTAAATGACAGTCTTGCCAATGCCCCGCACTATGTTTTTTTGATCGGGAAAGCAAGTGGCTTTGAATATTCGATAGGTACCACGGCAAATCAGCACCTTAATTTCCTGCCAACGATCGGATATCCACCTTGTGATAACTTATTTACATCAGCACTCTCTGCAACAAATACAAATAATTTTTATCCGGAAATTCCCATAGGAAGACTGGCAGCTCTTACCAACAGTGAAGTGATAAATTATCTCACAAAAGTGCAAAAACACGAAGAACCGGCACCATTAAGCGACTGGAGAAAACACGTATTACATTTTGTAGGAGGAGACAATGATGCTCTCTCAAACCAAATAAACAGTTACATGAATGGTTATGAAGAGATCATACGGGACACATTGTTTGGAGCAAAAGTAACTACAGTTAAAAAAAACACTACCGCACCTGTTCAAAGCAATATCAGCGATAGTTTGCGGAATGTGATCAACAGGGGATCTGCCCTGATCAATTTTTTTGGGCATGGTTCTCCTTCCGGATTTGACCAGGCTGTAGACGATCCGGATTTGTATAACAACCTGGACAAGTATCCTTTTGTTATCGCGAACTCCTGTTACTCGGGTGACATCCACATCCCAACCCTACGTTCGGTAAGCGAACGTTTTGTTATTGCGAAACAAAAAGGAAGTATTGGTTTTATTGCAACACCCTCTTACGGTTTTCCAGGGAATCTGAATAATTTTACCAGCAGTTTTTATAAAGCACTCTCTCAAACACACTATAACCAGGGCATCGGAAACATTATAAGAGAAGCATCCTTTCGCAACTCTACCGGGGACGATCTTACCAGACTTGTCGCAATAGAAATGACCCTGAGTGGTGATCCGGCAGTGAGAATAAGCAATGGCACTCTTCCCGATTACCAGGTGTTTAACACAAATATTTCTTTTGATCTTAAAAAATATACCGATTCCGTGGGCATAAAGGTAGGTTATAAAAACCTGGGGAAAGCTGTACGCGACAGTTTTGCTATAAGGGTTGAGCGGTATTTTCCCAATGGAGATTCAACTACGCTTTTAAGATATGTAAAAGCACCTATGTACAAAGACACGTTTACTCATTATTTTCCTTTAGACTTTAACCGCGGTATTGGCCTGAACAAATTCAATGTGAAACTTGATTTCTACCAGCACATCAGTGAAGTATCCGAAGGAAACAATAACATAGGGCCGGTTGAATTATTTATCCCTGGAGGAGATGTGCTTCCTGTATACCCTTATAAATACGCCATTGTACCAAAAACACAAACTCTTACCTTAAAGGCCTCTACGTCAGATCCCTTTGCTCCATTAACTACTTACCGTTTTCAGCTGGATACCTGTGATGCGTTTACCACTCCTATCGCCACAATTTTAATAAGAAGTACCGGAGGGGTTTTAGAATGGAACGTAACCCTCCCCTATGGAGACAGTACTGTATATTTCTGGAGAGTGAGCAGGGATAGTATTTCGCCGGAAAAAGCATTTGCCTGGCGTGAAAGTTCTTTTCAAACAATTGGAACTAAACGCGGCTGGGGGCAGGCCCATTTTCATCAATTTAAAAACGATGGCTACCAATTTGTGAATTACAAAAAAGACCAGCGCCGGTTTTTATTCCTAAACACTAAACACAGTGTGCAGTGTAAAACTGCACACAGGCCTGCTCTTCAACCCTACGAACTAAGATTCTTTTTTGATTCTGAAGCGCTCGAGGATTGGCCATCGGCGCTTAATGGCTGGAATTTTGCAGTCTTTGATACTTTGAGTGGGTTACCGGAACAAATTTTTAGTCCTAATTATCCGGCTACGGGCTCAGGCACATTTAATAATTGCATAGAAAATGGCATGCGGTATGTTTATTCCTTTGGTGAGATCAGTGCCTGTGGAAGCCCAATAACCTGGAAAACGGACATGGAGAATTTCTTAAACGCGCGTCCTGCTAATCAATACATATTAGGATACACAACAGGTTATACTGGTCCGGCGTATTCACAGGTATCTTCTTACAGCAATTCACTTTTTACAGCTTTTGAAAGTGTTGGCGCTAAAAATATACGCACTACATCTGATACTGTTCCTTACATATTTTTCGGAAAAAAAGGACTGTCCGCCGGCCAGGCACACACACTCATAGGGACCAATAAACAATCGATCCTGTTTTTGGAAGACAGTATAAAAAGCAAATGGACCAGTGGTTACGTTGCCTCCGAAATTATCGGGCCATCTTATAAGTGGAACAGCCTGCACTGGCGGGTGAAAAGCCTGGATAATTCAGCCGGCGATACAACCGTTTTAAAATTAGTAGGAATAAAGGCGAACGGGAAGATAGATACGCTGGTAACCTTTAAGAAGGATAGCTCTGACGTGATGAATCTTTCGGCTTATGCCGATGCAACTACCTACCCCTTTCTTAAACTGGTAGCCTTTATGCGTGATAATGTGTTCCGAACCTCACCGCAGTTGCAACGCTGGCAGGTATTGTATGATGAAGCGCCTGAATGTGCCATTAACCCTTTAAAAGGATTTACGAGCATTAACGATACTTTGCAGGAAGGCGATGAAGTAACGTTCAGGTTCCCTATTGAAAATATTGGTGTGAAAGATTTTACTGATAGTCTTGTTGTTACCTACTGGATAGAAAATAAAGACCTTGTGAAAGTACCACTACCGCATAAATTAAAAGCCAGGCCTTTTGCACCCGGACAGGTATTGACGGATACGGTAAAAATAAATACCTATCAGTTTACAGGAAATAATGCCCTATGGATTTACGTAAATTCATTGAATGACTCTCATTATCAGTATGAGCAAAGTCAGTTTAATAATATTGGCCGTTATCCTTTTAAAGTAACTACAGATATTACGAATCCTTTGCTGGATGTAACTTTTGACGGTGTAAGGATTTTGAACGGAGATATTGTTTCTGCCAGACCTAACATCCTGATTACGCTTAAGGATGAAAATAAATTTCTTGCTTTGAATGATACAAGTGCCTTTACTATTTTTTTACAGTCACCCGATCAAAGTCAGCAGCAGCGGATCTACTTTGGAGAACACTTACAGTTTACCCCGGCAGATCTTCCAAAAAACAGCTGTAGTATTAATTACAACCCAAGTTT
>JAYSYG010000599.1:0-3296 GCA_043716685.1 Sphingobacteriaceae bacterium
TGGCTTTAATATTCACCAGCTGGTATCCGAACGCTCTCAACTTAAAAAGGATTACAGCGAATTAAACAGCATTAAATACGGTTTGTTCTCCGTAGATGCCTGGCGTTCACATATTACTGAAATTGTAAGTGCGCAGATAGATGCCTTCGACCTTACCGAAAAGCAGGAGGATACGCTCAAAATTGCGTTGAATAAAGTATTGAACTCCGTAATTACCAAGGCCAACCAAATGGTAAATAAAAAGCAAACCCGGCTGGATCAGAAAATAAAGCAGTTTGCCATTAAACAATTTGTTGATGTGAATAAGGTGCGGGAAAAAGTACCCGAATTTTCACAAACCATCATCAACCAGCTCAGAGATTCTTCAAATAAAGAAAGTCTTAAGTTTCTGGCAAAAACAAAATTTGCCGAACTGGCCAGGCAAACACACGACAGCTTAAACAATGCTCCTGTAATTTATGAGATACTCTACAGGCATCACGTTAAAAACACGGCAGAATTTAATAAAATGTCGGCCGTAAAATCCGAAGAGCTTCAGCAAGCCAGCTATAATTACACATTCGCTATGATCGCATGTCTCTTCCTGTTTTTATTTCTCTGGCTTGTCTTACGAAATCAAACTACCTTACATACTCCCTTATTCGTTCTATCTGTTCTGCTTGGCCTTGTTGTGCTATTGATCGGCCTCATTGCTCCAATGATAGAGATTGATGCGCGAATAAAAGAACTTAATTTTTTATTGATCGGTAAACCTCTTTTGTTTACGGACCAGGTTATTTTTTATCAAAGCAAAAGTATTCTCGATGTTGTGCATATACTTATTTCAACCGGTAAGGCAGATTCTATTTTAGTGGGCGCCCTTATTTTAATGTTCAGCGTGATTTTTCCGATCACAAAATTAATCTGCACAAAGATCTTTCTTTTAGGCAATGAGAAAATACGCGAAAATAAACTCCTTAAGTGGTTCGCTTTTAAATCAGGTAAGTGGTCTATGGCCGATGTTATGGTTGTAGCTATTTTTATGGCGTATGTAGGTTTCAAAGGGATAATGGACACTCAAATGGAAGTACTTAATGTAAAAAAAGGCAGCCTCGCATCTATTGCTACCAATGAAACATCTCTACAGCCGGGTGTTATCCTGTTTATTTCCTATGTATTATATGGACTTGTTCTGGCAGTTATCCTGAAAAAGATCACTTTTAAAGAAAAACTCATTGATTTGACTAAGCTCAGGTTCCGTGGGACAAAAACAGTATTACTTGTAGAAGTTCCTAAAATTGATGAGGAAAAGCCGGGAGAATAACACTTTATTACCCCTCTATTAATCTGGAAATAAATTAATATGCGACAGTTTACTTTGGCAAAATTATGTTCTATATTTGAACATCTATGAAGCTTAAAACGTGGTTTTTTGATCTGTTCCTCATTTTATTTGGCTTTATCATTATTTCCATTTCTTTATTATCTTTTAATAGAATCAACGACCTGATCAGTTCTTCCGAATGGGTAAATAAATCCAATACGGTTGTCCTTAAGCTCGAACAGCTGCTTTCGTTAGTAAAAGATGTAGAAACCGGTCAACGGGGGTTTTTGCTTACAAGGGATTCTAGCTTTCTGCAACCGTATTACCAGGCTCTTCCTGTAATTCCCATCTATATGAAGGAGCTTGACTCTTTAACGGTAAATGATACAGCGCAATATGAAAAAGTAAAAAAACTCCGGCAAACCATAAACGCGCGGATCAATTATTTAAAAAACATTTTGTCTTTACCAATAAGAGATCACGACATCGTACCTTCCTTAAAAAAAGGAAAGAGCCTGATGGACAACATACGCGTTGAAATGCGGAACATAGAAAATAACGAGCAGAATTTATTGAATACACGGATGGTTGTGCGTGATAATTATATTTCAATAACACCTGCTTTCTCGCTTGTTCTCGTTGGCTTTATCGTATGTGTTATTTTTATTTCCTTTTTAAAAATAAGAAAGGATAAATCAGATATTTCTAAAAAGAACGACGAACTTCTGGCCATTAAAACTTACCTGCAGGCTATTTTAGATTCGTCGTCCGACATTATTTTAACCTTCGATAAAAATCTGAATTATACGTCGATTAATAACGCAGGGGAAAAATATTTAAACAGGAGCCGGAATGAACTGCTCGGAAAAAACCCTTTCGACCTTTATCCCCAGGCAAGAAACACAGAGCGGCACCTTCTTATGATCAAAGCACTTAAAGGTGAAACAAGCCAGATTGAAACCATTGGCTCAGTCATTGATCCACTCATAAAAATCCACACAACATTTGTACCGCTTGTTGTTGAAGGAAAAATAAGCGGGATCCTGAATATTGCAAAAGATATTACTTCCCTAGAAAGAGCAAACGAAACCATTCGTAAAACAAATGAGTTACTTGAACTTAAAAACATTGAACTGGAAGTAGCAAATAATGAGCTGCTTTCCTTTAACTACATTGCAAGCCATGATCTGAAAGAACCTCTCCGGAAAATACAGACATTTACGAAACTTTTAATAAACCAGGAAGGTGAAAAATTATCTGCAGAGGGCAAATACTATTTCGAAAGGATCGTGGGTTCTGCCGAACGCATGCAGATGTTAATTGAAGCACTGCTTGGTTTCTCAAAAAGCCAGGTGAACGTTGCTAACTTTGAACCAACGGATATGAACCTTATCCTGGACGATCTTAGAAAAGAGTCCAGAGAACCTATGGTTGCTAAAAACGGTGTATTGGAATACGATGTCCTTCCAACAATAAATGCTGTGCCTGCACTGGTAAGTCAGCTTTTTTCCAATCTCATCAGCAACTCCCTTAAATACTCGAAAAAAGAGGAAGCTCCCAAAATAAGTATCTCTTGCGAAAAGGTTGATAAAATTGAGATTCATGGCAAGACCATATATAAGGATTACTGGAAATTTTCGATAAAAGATAATGGAATTGGCTTTAACCAAAAATATGCGGATAAGATATTTGAGCTTTTCCAAAGGCTTCACGGCAATTCAAAAAACTACGAAGGAACAGGCATTGGCTTAACCATCTGCAAAAAAATTGTCCAAAATCATAAAGGCTTTATACATGCAGAAAGCATACAGGGAGTAGGTTCCACATTCGTCATCCTGATTCCGGTTAACCCATAAAAGATTTTCTATAAAGACGGCTTTCTTTACATATGTAAGATTATTACGTAAGTTGTATAAAAGAATCTTTTTTGACTTACTAATTTTATATCCGAGTAATTGTTTTTCTTTTGTTGGGTAAAGGAAAACAAACCCTG
>JAYSYG010000600.1:0-3295 GCA_043716685.1 Sphingobacteriaceae bacterium
ATTTATATATAGTAAAATGCAGTGATGATAGCCTTTATGTAGGTGTAACAAATAATTTAGAAAGAAGAATTATAGAACATAACGAAGGCATCAACAAGACCTCCTATACGTATGCTAGGAGGCCCGTGAATTTAGTTTACAATACATATTTTACTGATTTTAACTTAGCTTTTGATTGGGAGACAAGAATCAAAAAATGGAGTAGAGGAAAAAAGGAGGCTTTGATTGACGGAAATTTTGATCTACTCAAAGTACTGTCCAAAAAGAAATTTCCAAACAAACCATAACTAATACTTAAAAAGTAAATTGAAAGGAGTAAATTTTGCCCTGTCTCTTGAAATCCACGGGTCTGTTCGAGTAGCTTTTGCCTGTCTCTTGCAAAAGCGTATCGAGAACTTGTTTAGAACTTTCTATGTGTTTCGATACGGCCATTCAAAAATCCAACTGTGCCTACTCGACAAGACATTCTTTTTACCGAGGAGTAGGAAATTTTGTCTCTTTTGATGCCGATAGCCATCGGCACGTATCGAGAACTAATAATCGAAGTCTTAGTCGAACGCTATCGGGATCAAAGAGGCAGAAAAAAATTACTCGAAGTGACAAACTCTTTAAAATAAATATATTAAAAAAAAGCAATGGTAGGGTTAAAATAGAGAGGTTTTAGCAAGGTGGTTTCGATAAAACAATGGCTCGGGGCAACCACCGCATATCGAAGTGCGAGAATAATTCGTTATCGCGAGGAACGAAGCGATCTCACACAGCTTGCTTGAGCCGTGAATGCTTCACCATGACGGATACATATTAGGTTGAGCGAAATCGAGACCTTAAGACACATGCGAATGCATACTTCTCCCCTGGAGTTTTAACCAACACTCAATCTTAATACACTATGAGATTTCTTATTAAAGGCTCACAACAGCGAGGCGCTGTAAAAGCTCGGCCTTTTTACGCCGTGACACTTCGCAGCTAATCCCATCGCACATAATAACGTAACCGCCTTCGCCCTTAATATATTTTTTTACATGACGCAGGTTAACCAGGTGTGAATTATGGATCCTCAGAAAATTAAATATGGAAAGGATGTCTTCGTATTCTTTCAAAAGACGTGATACCATTAAATTAGACCCGTCCAGCAGAACTATTTCTGTATAACATTCATGCGCTACACATTTAATAATATCATCGGTATTGAGCATTTGAAGCCCGTCAAAAACAGGTACAGATATTTTTGCTGAGACGGACTCTTTCTTATATCCGTTGGGGTGAGTTCCAAAACCAAGGACTTTGGATTTTACAAAGTGACTTTCATTTTTTTCATCAGAAACAGCAAGTTCGTTGGATTGTCTTGAATCGTTCATGGTTTCTTCGCAGCTAAATTAATTATTCTTTTAATAAAGAAAACTCTTAAGAAAGAGTTTTCATTTTATTTTTTTAATTACGTTAAATGAGTTCCGTAGTCTATTAATCAGCACTACAAATGTGCTGAATTGGAATGAGAAAAAAAAGTGTGGCACCCCTAAAACAGTTTATTTTACTGTTAATTCGGGGTTAACGTATTTTTAAATTAAAGGTTAGGAAATAAATTTGTCGACATTTTTGTTTTGCAAGACGACGAAGTGCCGTTCTTCTTAGCTGGATTTTATTTTTTGCAGTTGTTCTTTGAAACCAACACCTGATCATTTAACATTTTGAACCTGGAAAAAACTCATTTTTTAGACTGCTTTTATCGAATTATTTTCTTGACCGGGTAAATAGTTTTTTCCAGGCACTGTCAATTTTAGAGGAAAGTTTGTAAGTGTATTCTTCCAGCTCATTAGAAACAGTTAGCTTTCGGATCTTGTCATAGACAAAATTTTCTGCATTTTCCTCGCATTCCCTTGCCAGTTCAATATCAATTTCAAGCTTGCCATTTGTGAGCTGAACGATGAACCGTGCATTTTCGTTTAAATAATGGGCTTCATAAGATCCTAGCATTGGGTTAAACTCTGTGGCTTTAAGGGTTAAGGCAATAACTCCTTTTTTGTATTTATCGGTTTTTATCATCCTGATATTGAGCTTTAATTTCCATAGCGTGTAAGCAACCGGAACGTGGCTATTCTTTTATACGAGAACTGAATAAAAGTGCGGTTTACTTTAACACCATAACTTCTGCAATAGCACCGATAACCCATGGAGCAGTGAGACTGCCGGAATCTCTGTGTACGCTTTCGTTATTCAGTATGTCGTATAAACAATCGATGGAGTTAACCGTTTCGTAGATGAGGTTGTTAACGGCGGCGGGCAGGTTGGTGCTGAAATCCCAACCGGAAACGTTGATCTTATCGTGCCTCGTTTTAATAGTCGGTACTATCCAACTGACTTTTACTTCGATCCGGTGACCGGAATCCTGCATAAGACGGGAGATAATCTCAGGACTCAGAGCGCTGTTATCAAATTTTTTGTAGGCCCTGATCTGGTCATAGAACTGCGCCGAACTAAGTATTTCATTTGCTTTGGTTACGGCGTTGTTTACTTTTTTAAGGTTGCCTGCGTAATGGAGATGGACATTTTTCATGGTACATTCGTTTAGATGAGTAATTGTTTCTTTTGTTGTTATATAATTGTAATGAAGGTCTGATGTTGGAATCAGTGTTCTTCATTGTTGGTTTTTTATTTTAAATCCTGATCCCTATAATCAGGATGTCATCAATCTGTTCATCCGCGCCTTTCCATTCTTCAATTTTTTTATCTAGTATAAATTTTTGTTCCTCCATTGAAAGATGGTGGATGGACATAAGCAATTTCTGGAACTGCAGACTTTTGAATTTTTTTTTCTCCGGGCCTCCAAACTGGTCTGTATACCCATCTGTAAAAAGATAAATGGCATCGCCGTGTTCTACCTGGATTTGCTGGTTATTAAATTCATGGAGATGATGGCCTGTAAGTATGCCTATAGGATAACGATCGGGTAACAGCTTTAACAATTCGTTGTTACGCACACGGTAAACAGGTTGACGTGCAGATGCAAATTCCAGAACGTTATTTTTCTTGTCCAGCGAGATCACCGAAATTTCCATCCCGTCTTTTGCTCCCCAGCTGTCAGCGTTCTGTCTTAGCATTTTGTATACACCGAGACCAAGCTCATTCAGAATATCACAGGGTCTGCTCGAACCATCTTCTTTTACAGATGTACTGAGAAGATTGTAACCAATGATACTCATCAGGGCACCGGGAACACCCTGCCCTGTGCAGTCGGCGGCAGCCACATAGAGTTTGTCTCCTTTTTTACCGATCCAGTAAAAATCACTTGTAACAG
>JAYSYG010000007.1:0-2617 GCA_043716685.1 Sphingobacteriaceae bacterium
GCATCATCATAATTAGGCGCCCCACTCACCATCCACCAACGCACTTCCCCTTTTTTATTTTTAATCTGGATTTCGTAAATATCTGAAAGTCCACTCAGGCGCTCTTTTGTTTTGTTCTTAAGCGACTCCCTGCTTGCTTCAATAACCATAGTGGTTATTATATTTTGGCCGATGAGTTCTTCTTTAGAATAACCGGAAAGATCACAAAATCCTTGGTTGCAATACCGTATGATCTCATTTTTGTCTACTTCCACCAATCCCATATTAATATTGGCAATGATATTCCGGTATTTTTCTTCCTGTAATAAAAGGGTTTTTTCAGCGTTTTTCTTTTCAGTAATATCAATTGCCAGTGCGGTTAGTTCAAAATCCATTTCATCTATAGGAGAATACTGCACGCTTTGTCCTATCCATACTTCTTTTCCACGTTTGGTCATAATTGGAAATTCCAGGTAAGTAGTCGATCTTTTATGCGCAACCTGCCTCCGGTAGATCGAATTCGCCATTTTCCTGTAATCCTCACGAATCAATTCCGAAAAATGTTTATTGAGTAGTTCTTTCTTTGAGAACCCGGTAATCCTTTCTGCTACCGGGTTAACAAAAGTGAAAAAGCCGGACTGATTGGTTTTGTAAATAATGTCTGTCGACTTTTCAATAATGTTGCGGTATTTTTCCTCACTTAGCGTTAACTCTGTATTGGTTTCCTTTTCATTTATTCTTTCAAAAAAGGTTTCTTCTCCGTGCATAGTGTCAAACGTAATGTAAGACGTATTAACAGCAGCTATGAAATTCTGTAGATCTGTATTTTCAACATGTTCTTTCGGAAGGTATTTTTGTATCTGCTCCTCAAGTAATTTATGACGGTCCATCCTTAGTTATTACGTTAACTATGTAAAGTTAGCAGAAGGATAGGGGTATTTTTTTCATTTTCCTCCAAACAAGAACAGATGTAAGATTTTGAGCATTTTTGTAGAAAAAAAAACGGAATGGATGGTAGGTTAAATAGTTGGCAATACCTGGTATACCACGCTTTGAAAAAAGATACCGTGCTGGATTTATGAATAAACCAGCTATGTGCTTAACAAGAACTAAAAGAATAAAGACTTAATGCGACTGCAAAACTGCTTACTGCAAACTGTCGGCTGACTAGGCATCATAATCCACCACCACTGTTTCAGTGAGCGGATGCGCCTGGCAGGTTAAGATAAAACCTTCTTCGACTTCGGCATCGGTCAGGGCAAAATTGGCGGTCATTTTTACCTGGCCCTCCAGTACTTTGGCCCGGCAGGTGCAACATACGGCTCCTTTGCAGCTGAATGGCGCGTCAACTCCCGCTTCTATTGCGGCTTCCAGGATACTGATACTGCTTGTCTCAAGATCAAAATCTGTTTCAATACCATACTGGATAACTTTTACCCTTGCTTTAACATTCCCACCCGTCGCTACTTCAGCTTTATTCACAGCGTCGATCACGGCGGTAAAATATTCGATATGGATCTTCTCCTTTGGTATTTTTAGTGCTTCCAGTGTAACTTTTACATTTTCCATCATAGGACCCGGACCACAGATGAAATATTCGTCCGCATTTACACCTCCAAAATTTTCTATCAACGCTTTTGCTTTCTCAGGACTGATAATCCCGGTCTGAAGATCAGATATTTTTGTTTGCGGTTGGTCGTAAATATGCACTACCGTTAGGTTAGGGTTGCTGCCGGTTATAGTATCCAGTTCTTTTTTAAAGATGGTGCTATCCTCATTTTTGTTGGCGTAAATAAGGGTGATCTTGCTTTGTTTTTCAACATAAAGCACACTTTTCAAGATGCTCAGCATTGGCGTGATCCCGCTGCCACCGGCAAACAACACGTAGTTTTTTGATTTGGCTCCCGAAAGAACGGTATGGAAATTACCCATTGGGGTCATTACTTCCATGGCATCACCAACCTTCAGTTCCCGGTTAATATAGGTAGAAACAATCCCACCGGCTACTTCCTTAATAGCAACCCGCAGTTCTTTCTCACTGAAGGGGCTGGAGCAAAGACTGTAAGAGCGCCTTACTTCTTCACCTTTTATTTTTAATTTAAGCGTTACATACTGACCTTGTTTAAATTGATATTCAGGTTGTTGTTGCGGAGGAACTTCAAACGCAATGGAGACAGCGTCGCTTGTTTCGCGTCGGATATCTTTAACTTTAAGTATATGAAAACGTGCCATAATTCTATAAATAGGCTGCAAAAATAGCCGTTTTAAAGCTATAAAAAAATTAATATAAACCCAAATTATGCATTAAGAGGTGAGGGACAAGCCGGACTATATGTATTAGTTGGGTTATCATTTGGCTGACAAATAAGCTGCCCAGTAGGTTGATTTCTTACATTGTTTATTCGTTTGAATTTTCAAATGAATATTATAGGATTAAATGAATTACTGATTTTTCTCATGGAATAAATTACCTGTTTTTTTGATTTAACAGGCCAGAAATCCTATCTTTGTTAGAATAATCCAATTAAATAGGACATGGACATTATTAATTTTGAAGATTTATTTGAAGCCAAATTGGCTAAAAATGAAATGATAGAACCAAAGGACTGGATGCCTGAGAACTACCGCAAGCACCTGA
>JAYSYG010000061.1:0-7454 GCA_043716685.1 Sphingobacteriaceae bacterium
GTTACAGGCTAATGCCATTGGTATTTATACCGTTATTGTTACGAATACACTAAGCGGCTGCTCGACCATGGGGCAGGTAATTGTAAAAAACTGCATTACCGGGATTTCAGAAAACAGAGGATCGTCACCTGAACTATCACTTTATCCAAATCCTTCAAACGGCTTATTAACAATAGAGTGTAACACTATTCAAAACAATACATCCGTAAAAATAGTTACTGTGTTGGGAAGCCTGGTTGAAGAACAAACGCTTGGCTCCGGCAAAAATACAGTTGATCTCAGCGCAAGGCCAAACGGAATTTATTTTGTCTTTATACTGGAAAACAACATTCCCGTTCACTCGGTGAAAGTGATTAAAAACTAATTTTAAACAGAGTTTCACCCAACCTTTTAAATTAAATTTTGTATTGTTGTTAGAGGCCACCTCAAAAATAAATTTTAGAGCTTTTCCAAGTATTTTTACTTTAGACGAGGCGACCTTCGAAGTCAATAGTTCAGCGACCTCTTGACGAGAAGGACAACGAAGTATAAAGTAAAAGGCGATGGAAACAGATCATAAGATATTTTTGAGATGGCTTCTAGAGGAGCCCGCTGAAAATCCCAAACAGAGTAAGCATTTACCAGAATAAATTTTACCCTATGAAAAATCTCTTAAAAACTCTCGTCTTTTTGGCTATTACCAATAGTTCCAAGGCCCAGGTCTCTAATTTTACAATAACCAATAATTCTGGCAACTACTCTTTAACCTGCTCACAAACCTCTGTTTTTTTGATGGCGAATACCAACGTAATTGGCCCTGTTACTTTTCACTGGGCCGGACCTTCATTCAGTGTAACGGGCGCAACTGCTACGCTCACTCAGCCGGGAGCATACACGGTAACCGCGCACGATTCCCTGAATTCTGTTTTTGGCACACAATACCTCACCATCGGTATCAATACAGTAGTTCCTGCTTCAGGAGTTAGTCCGGTTACACAGAGCATAAACTGTAACACACCTATTGGCGCCGCAGTAACATCAAGCGCTTCCGGAAATATGAGCCACTCATTCATAAGTCCTTACGGTACCACTGTTACTTCCAGCCAGGCCGTTGCAAGTTATACCTCGCTTGGCGCGGGAACCTACACACATATTCTGGTTAACAACATAACTGGCTGTTCAAGTTCCTCAACCTTTACATTAACCAGCAACCAGGGTTTTCCAACTTTCAGCGTAAGCAGTGCAAACAATTTCAGTTTAGGTTGCAACTCCTTAAGTGTAGGTGTGGTCTCCATTAATAATGCAGCTACAGCACCTGTTTCCGGCGGACCTATTTCCTATACTTTTATGTCTTTATCACAAAGCAATCCAGTTCCTTCAGGAGTTCTAAGTGGTGTAAGTGTTTATACCGTTAGCACACCCGGACTATATTATGTTATTGTAAGAGACAACACGAGTTCATGTTCGACACAAATACCTGTTAGTATCGTATCAAATACACTTACTCCAAACATTACCGCTACCGTGCCAAATCAAATATTAAATTGTGCTACATCCCAGGTTGTGTTGCAGGGAAACAGTACTACGGCGAATGTGAATTTTGGCTGGAATTTTGTTGGAACACCCGGCTCTGTTATAGGCACCACAGTTCTTGCCACTTCCAATTCAGTAATACCAACCGCAACTCTTATAAATACCTACACATTTGTAGTGACTGACCTTAGCAGTACCTGCAAAAGTTTCAGCGTAATCCCGATGTATCAGAATCTTTTTCCTCCGGTTGCTCTTATATCCAATGGCGGTAATGCCACACTTACCTGTGCCACTCCTACCATAGTTCTTATAAACCAAAGCAGTACAGGTATACCGGCTTCCACAGGATTCTCCACTTCTTTACCTGTAATTGGTTATGCCTGGTATGCACCGGCCCAGTCATCGTTGGCATTATCAACAACCTACACCGCAAATGCCAGCGGCACATACACTATGATTGCAAAAGATCAGAACAATGGGTGCACATCCATAGCAACAAAGATACTTTATGGTGGCTGTAACACTGTTGGAATTCAAAAAAATCAAGGCCAGGCTATTTCTGTTAGTGTATTTCCTAACCCCGGCAATGGCGTATTTACGATCACTTCGGAAGAATTTCAAAAAAATACAACGCTGGAAGTTTATAATTCTATTGGCATGCTTGTAAAAAAACAACCGATCAATTCAAATAAAGCAATCCTGGATATACCGGAGCAGGCCAATGGTATTTACACGCTTCGGTTTTTACAAGACAATAAAGTGCTTCATATTTCGAAACTGGTGAAGGAGTAAATTACTTTTTTTATTAATTATTTAAGGCCTCTGGTATTAACAGGGGCTTTTTTTATTATTTTTGAGAACAAACAACCCAAAACGCCATATGAAAAAATTACTTTTATTAACCTATGGAATTTTGTGCATTTTCCGTGGTCAGTCTCAAAACTTAAATTATACCCTCTGTCCGGGGTATAGCGCGACTATTATCGTTCCAAACTCTGGGAATCTCACCAATCCAACTTATTCTCTTAACCCTGGCGCTATCGCTTCTTCCAACCCTACTTTTATAGTCCATCCTTCTTCTGCCAATACCAGCTTCACCGTATACATTACCGGTCTTAATAACCAAAGTCTCACTGTTACAAACCAGGTGGTTTATAATTATTCTGTTACACCAACCTCTACTTTACTGTTGAATCTTCTTCCCCCTCAGTGTGGTAGCACTTTAGCGGTTATAAATGCGACGTATTCATCCTGGTCAACAATTCAACCAACACTAAACTGGCTGCCTGTTCCATTTTCACTCAATTCCTCAAGTATTATTGCGACATATTTAAACATGCCTGTAACTGTATCTCTAACAAGTACAGATCCACTTGGCTGCACCCAAACTGCAACAGCCAGTATAACACTTCAACAAACCCCCTACTTTTATATTAATAACGTGTCCGGTTCAAACAGTATTACTTGCGAATATCCTTCTATAAATTTATACGCTGTAAGCAATTATACTTATAATGGTGGCATTCTAAATTACTTTTGGATGTCTAATAGTGCAACGTTTAATACAAGTAGTGTAAATATTGTTTCTCCAGGAATATACACAGTTACTGGCACCGACCCAATTAATAATTGTTCGTCTACGAATACAGTAAGCATTGGAATAAATACGGTTTCACCAATATCGCTCATTACTCCTTCAATATTAAGTATCACTTGTAGTTTAACCTCTATTGCAACAACTGTTGCAGCTATTAGTTCGCCTTCTTATAATATGACTCATTTGTTTATCTCACCTTTCGGAGGAACATTATCTGTGACAACCTATTCTAATAATTATGCCATTTACACTCCAATGACTACCGGAATTTTTACACATTGTTTGATAAACAATATTAGTGGTTGTAGTACATGTAAGAATTTCACAGTGACAAGTAATCAGGGGTTTCCTACTTTTACTTTGGTAAGTCCACAAAATTTTTCTCTTGGTTGCAGCACGAAAAGTGTTGCAGTAATTCATATTTTTAATGGAAATACCGTTCCTTCCGGAGGACCCGTTTCATACACATTGCTGAGTCCTTCAAGTTCTACAAATCTCTCCGCCGGATCTTTAAGTGCGCTAAATACATATTCGATCAATTCTCCGGGAAACTGGATCGTTGTGGCAAGAGATAATAGTACGCAATGCGAGTCGCGGGTGCCTATCTCAATTTTACAAAATACCATTTCACCAAACATAAGTATAGTTACACAAAGTGCCGTCATTACATGCACACGAACTCAAATTAAGCTGGAAGGGACAAGCAGTTCGCCAAACGTTTCATATAACTGGACATTTTTGCCATCAGGCAATATGGCAAGCTCAACGCTAAACGTTGTAGGCCTTCCACTCAGCCCCACAAACACGCTGATTGGAAACTACACCTTAACAGTAAAAGATACTATAAACTTTTGTAAAAGCATTTACCCAGTGCCTGTTTACCAAAATCTTTTTCCTCCACAAGCAAAAATTTCACCTATAAATGCTACAATAACCTGCGTTACTCCTAGCGTAGTGTTAGTTAATATGAGTACAACGGGTATTCCGTCTAATTCTGGTTTTCCGTCAAGCTATCCTGTTATTGGATATCATTGGCTGGGCCCAAATCCGCAGCAACCAGTTAATAATGTAACTACCTATAATGCGTTTGTACCGGGGATTTATACTCTTACTGCACTCGATTTAAATAATGGCTGTTCTTCTGAAACTACGACACCTGTTTTTGAAGGCAGGGTTTTTCCAAATATTCTTTCAACCCCTCCATTTCTTCTCCCTTGTCCTGGAATGGTTACTCTTTCACCAATTATAACCAGTCCTGGCACGGGTCTTACTTACTTATGGCTAACTCCTCCTAATTCAATAGTTAGCGGAGTTTCCTCAAATTCCATCACCACTAATGCACCGGGTTTTTATACAATCACAGTTACGAATATAATTAACAATTGCTCCAGTACTGGAATAATTGCCGTCTACGCCTGTGTTGGTCTGCAAAACAATAAAGGATCAGACCATAATGTAATTTTGTTTCCAAACCCAACCACGGGTGTATTAAAAATTACTTCCGAAGGATATCATCCTGATCGCGGTATAGAGATTTATAATTCCCTTGGCCAATTAGTAAAAAAAGAAAAAGTTACTGAAGAAGAACATACTACTAACATGCAGAATGAAACAAATGGAATTTATGTGATCCATCTTATGGAAAACAATAAAACAATATTTACTTCTAAATTTATAAAACAATAAGTCTATTATTCTTTTCTGAATATAAGCCCTCCTGTAAAACCTGGAGGGCTTTTTTTTAAAAGTTAAATAGTTTTGGACGTATCGTAAAATAAATTAAATTTACATTACACCCTAAA
Source organism: Sphingobacteriaceae bacterium (assembly GCA_043716685.1). Classification (GTDB taxonomy): domain Bacteria; phylum Bacteroidota; class Bacteroidia; order B-17B0; family Aurantibacillaceae; genus Aurantibacillus. The sequence goes on from JAYSYG010000061.1 coordinate 4,912, forward strand.
AATTTAAACTATGAAAAAAATTACTTTACTATTCATAAGCGTATTCGCTTCTTGTAATTTATTCTTTGGTCAGGCTAACCTTATTGTAGAAGCACCGCTTGACAATACAACAACTCAGGTCAGGGCCCCGAACGGACTTTCCACGTATGCTTACCTGAGAGCGTGTGCACTGGTAATGCAATCAGAGCTTACCAATATCCCTACAGGCTCTACCCTCACTCTTTTTGGGTTTACAATTTCTCCAACTACAACAATGACAATTCCCGTTTCGGGAAACTTTACGGTTTACCTTGAAAATACGACAAATACAACTTATCTGAAAGGCACTACCTGGTCTACGATTCCTTCGCCTATGACCACTGTGTTTGCAAACGTTATGACAATTCCGATTTCCACTTCGGCAACTTCTGTGATCCTCACGTTGTCTACTCCTTTTGTATATACCGGCGGCGGATTGTATGTGGCGTATGACTGGTATTCCGCAGGACCATTCAGTACTATTCAGACAACTTATTTTGCCGATGGTGGTGCTAACTTAAATCCAGGCTGCGCATCCGGCAACTCCGCTTCTTCTGCTCCTGCAACTTTGGGTACAACAGCATTCAGACCTTCCTTTTTATTTGGCTTTGCAAATCCTTACACTAACGACATGCAGCTTGTTGGCCTTGAATCTCCAGGAAAAGTAAATGTTTCTTTCAATACAGGCCACAATATAAAGGCGCTGATCAGGAATTCAAGTAGTGCCACTCAAAATAATATTAACGTGAGCCTGAATGTTACCGGCGCCAACACCTTTGCGAATACACAAACAATAACCTCTTTGGCTGCGGGGTCAACCAGTATGGTTACCTTCGCTACTTTTAATCCCCAGATTCTGGGAGCCAATACCGTTTCAGTTTCACTGCCATCCGATCAAAACAACACAAACAATTCGGCAACCTATGCTCAAAGTGTTACCTGCAACGAATGGTCACAAAACCCTGCGGCTGGCACCTATACTTCTAACGCTCTGGGATTTGGAACCGGCTCAGGTATTCTCGCAACACCGTTCTTAAACCCTGTCGCCTCTAACCTGGCCGGCATCCGGGGAGCTATCAGCAACAATGCAGCAAGCCTTGGAAATAATGTATATTGCGTATTGCTTAGCTCGGCAGGGGCTACATTGGCAACAACAAATACAATTGCAATAAGCACCTTAAGCACTTTTGTGACATTTACGTTTGCAACGCCGCAAAGTTTAACCGCCAACACAACCTATTATTTGGGTATAGCACAAACTGCAAACCTTACAGCGTATTATCCAGCAGGAACACTTGCAAGTTCTTACCTGCCACCAAATTTGTATTATTCGACCACTCTTACCGGTGGCGTGTTGACACCTATTACGCAGAATTATGGTTACTTTGGACTCGAAGGAGTCTTTATAAACAATACTGGCATAAACGCGGTAGCAAGCTCTACTGCAATTTGTACCGGGGCTACCGCCACTCTTTCTGCAACTGGAGTTTCAAGTTATACATGGAGTGTAGCGGGTCCTACCTCACAAAGCATTGCAGTTACACCAGCTACCAATACAGTTTATACTATTGTTGGCACAAACACTATGGGCTGTGCAGTTAGTACTGTGGTGGCAATACAGGTAACTCCCTTGCCGGTTACGGCAATCAGTAATACCAGCACTGTGTGTGCCGGCAACCCTGTTACATTTACCGCCGGAGGCGCAATTTCTTACACCTGAAATGTAGGCACGTTGCCAAGCACTGCAATATTTACAGACGCTCCCCTGCTCACTACTACCTATGTTGTAACGGGATCAAACAACGCTGGGTGCACAAACACAGCCAGCGTAGTTATCTCAGTAAACTCTTTTAGCGCTATGAATGCCCCTACTTCGACTGTCATTTGCCTCGGAGGAACTGTTTTTCTGAATGCCACTGGTGCAGTTACGTATACGTGGAATACCGGAACAAATATCGCCAATACTGCAAGTGTTTCTGGAACTCCACTCACTACTGGGGTTTTCACAGTATCTGGATCAAATAACCTGGGCTGTATTCACACCAGAACCGTGGATGTAACCGTAAACAGTTTCACACCTGGAATTACAAGTCCAACCGCAATTTGTGTGGGTCAGCAGATCAACGTCGCGTCTACAGGTGGTGGAACTGCAAACTCGTATACCTGGAGTAATAATTTTAACGGTTTTGCAAGCATCAATGTCTCACCAACCGTAACTACCGGCTATACTGTAATAACTATTGGATCAAATGGTTGTACAGGTTCAAACGCAACTACCATCACTGTTAATTCTAATCCAACGGTTTTAGCAACAGCGCAACGAACGGTAATGTGTAAAGGCGAAACAAACACACTAACGGCTTCCGGTGCCAGTACCTACTCCTGGAATACTTCCTCCACACCAACAAATACAACCGTGGTAATTTCCCCTACCAGCAATATTACGTTTAATTATAGCCTCACGGGGACAAATGCTTCAGGTTGTACCAGTACTACGCAGGTAAGTGTAAAAGTAATTTTATGCA
>JAYSYG010000601.1:0-3280 GCA_043716685.1 Sphingobacteriaceae bacterium
GTATTGGAGAACGATTCAGCGGCACTGTTGGCCACAAGGTAGTAGAATTAAGTCCTATACCGGTTTTAAACGTACCTCCCATGAAACGCGAAAGTATGAGCCACTTTAGCAGTGGTATGTAATTTTCTTTAGCGGGTAAATGGCTTAAAAAAATAAGTCAACCTGAATCCTATAAAATTTCCTGAGTTTACAAATTCGTGCTGGTATTCCTGACCGTCTACCGTATATGTAACTTTGGCCCTGGCCAGTTCTTTAAATCCAAGGTTAAACACCATGCTGGCATTTAAAATACTTCCTCTGTTAAATAGTTTTTCCCGTCCCACAGAAAATCTAAGCATGGTGTAAAGTCCACCATTTGCGCTTGCTTCGCTTTTTAAATAGTTGGAATTGGTATTTCCTTCATTGTCCTGGATGTAGTTTTTTGCAATTATCTGCTGCCCGGTAAACGAATGCACAAATCCTGCACCCAGCACCAGTTTGCTGTTACGGCAGTTAGGATTGAATTTGTAATAAAGCATCACAGGGATTTCAAACGCTCCGAATTCACTCCTTAAGGTGGATGAACGTCTGTCTTCGTTGTGTAGAGAGTAGTTCTCCGAAAGTGCAAATTCAAAACCGAAGGTGTTTAAGCCCAGCCCTGTCATAAGCATCCAGTGTTTGTTATAGTCGTAACGTGCTATAAGGTTAAGTGCCCCTCCACCAAAAGGGTTGTGGGTAAATCTGGCATTGGCATTTTCCATGCCTCCGCTAAAGAAAGAATGGTTTCCCTGAAATCCCCATTGAGCTCCCAGGCTCCAGGTTCTATCCTGCTGCGCAGAGCTGCTGATTGATAGACAGCCCAGGCAAAATATCATAAATTTTTTCATCTGTTGGTATTTTAATTAAAGGTATATATTTTAATCAAACGAATGTTTTTTTTAACGTATGGTCTTAAACGACAATTGCAGTTTTTTTAGTAAATTCGCTCCTCTTTTTTGGGTTCTTCTCTTTGTTTTTACTACAGGGTAAAAAGAGCGAGTACTAAAAGAACCTCAGTGAACTCTGTTTCTCTGCGGTAAAAAAAAAGAGAGTACTAAGAGAAACTCAGTGAACTCTGTTTCTCTGTGGTAAAAATTGAATAGCAGTATTTGAGAACTTTGTTTCTCTGTGGTAAAACTAAAAATGAAAAAATACCCCGAATATAAAAAACTTGATCTCCCGCAGATTTCTACAGACGTTCTGAAATTCTGGCAGGAAGATAAAACCTTTGGGAAGTCTGTTTCCACCCGCGACGAAAATAAGCCCTGGGTATTTTATGAAGGTCCGCCAAGTGCGAATGGAATGCCCGGAATTCATCACGTGATGGCACGGGCCATTAAAGATATTTTTTGCCGCTTTAAAACGTTGCAGGGTTACCAGGTAAAACGTAAGGCCGGTTGGGATACACATGGCTTGCCAATTGAACTCGGTGTTGAAAAATCGCTGGGTATTACCAAAGAAGATATTGGGAATAAAAATAGCCCGAAATATATTTCTGTGGAAGATTACAACAAAGCCTGCCGCGCGGAGGTAATGAAATACACCGATAAGTGGGAAGAAGTAACAGCGAAGATGGGTTATTGGGTGGACATGAGCGATCCCTATATTACGTACGATAACAAATACATTGAAAGCGTTTGGTGGTTGTTACAGAATCTTTCTAAAAAGAATTTGTTATACAAAGGATTTACAATACAACCCTATTCGCCGGCAGCAGGAACGGGTTTATCGTCTCATGAATTAAATCAGCCTGGATGTTACAGAGATGTGAAGGATAGAACTGCTGTGGTAATGTTTAAGGTGAGGAGAGACGAGAAAACAGATAATTTTCTTGATAAACTAGGTGTAAATAAGAATTTATTTGGCGATAAGCTTAGAATTGTTGCATGGACAACAACACCGTGGACCTTGCCGTCCAATACGGCACTTGCTGTTGGTAAAGATATTGAGTACGTTCTTATCGAAACAATTTTGAATGAATCTCAAGGGCTAGATAGAGTATTCATTATTGTGGCTAAAGACTTATATAAAAAATATTATAGAAAGACTAATGATGAAGGGCTAACTTTTGATAATTCAGATGATATCTTTTATAAGGGTTATTCTCTGGGAAATGATAAAGTTGATTCCATTGAGCCTACTTATGGCGCAACTTCAAATGCAGTTGCAAAAGGGTATTATATAAATTATAGACTTATACAAAACGAATTTAATGGTGCTGATCTGGTTGGCATCTCTTATAAACAATTATTGCCATTTGCGCCTTTCGCTGATAATGAAGCAGATCTGGGAAAAAAATATTTCCAGGTGATTAGTGGTGATTTTGTAACCACTACAGATGGAACCGGCATTGTGCATATTGCGCCGAGCTTTGGTGCGGATGACTTTAAAGTTGCCAGGGAAAATGGGATCGGTTCTTTAACCCTCGTAGATAAACGCGGAAAATTTTTGCCAGAAGTAAAAGATGGTATTTTTCTTTATGGTGAAGAATTTGTGAAAGAGGATTATTTAAACGAAGAAGAAAAGAAAATCGAATTCGCAAAACAAAAACAGATACTTGAAGCAAACCACAAGATAAAAGACCTGAAGGTTTATTTAAGTGTGGATGAACGCATCGTTTTAAAATTACAGGAAGAAGGAAAGCTTTTTAAGAAAGAACATTACGTACACAGTTATCCGCATTGCTGGAGAACAGATAAACCCGTATTGTATTATCCTTTGGATTCCTGGTTCATAAAATCAACGGCCGTGAAAGACCGTATGATAGAACTTAACAAGACAATAAACTGGAAACCGGAGGCAACAGGAACAGGACGCTTTGGGAATTGGCTGGAGAATCTGAACGACTGGAATTTATCGCGTTCGCGTTTTTGGGGTATTCCTATTCCTATTTGGACAAGCGAAGACAAAACAGAACAAATTATAATTGGAAGTGCGGAAGAATTGAAAAAAGAAATCACGAATTCTGTTGCGAAAGGATTTATGAAAACGCATCCTCTTGAAAAATTTGTTCCGGGAAATTTTAGTTCGGAGAATTATAACACTTTTGATCTGCACAAGCCCTACGCAGATTCTATCATCCTTGAGAAGAATGGCAAACAGCTATTCCGGGAACCGGACCTGATCGATGTATGGTTCGACAGTGGCGCTATGCCTTATGCGCAGGTGCATTACCCTTTTGAGAATAAAGAACTTATAGATAAGAAAAAATACTTCCCTGCAGATTTTATTGCAGAAGGTGTGGACCAGACCCGTGGCTGGT
>JAYSYG010000602.1:0-9941 GCA_043716685.1 Sphingobacteriaceae bacterium
ATTTACCAGAAGACAGGCTGTACCTTCAAACCGATAAGCCCTTTTACGAGCCGGGTGATGATATCTGGATCACCGGATTTATCAGGGACGGGATAAGCCTTAAAGCTTCCGGCAAAAGCGATATTATTTGTGTGGAATTATTAAATCCCAAAGGAACAGTTGAAAAGAAGATAAGTATTATCGCAAAAAACGGTAAGGCTGCCGGTGATTTTACCTTGGATAAAGAAGCCCCCGGTGGACTTTATAAAATACGGGCATATACAAACTGGATGAAGAATAACGGTGAGGATAATTTTTTCACAAAGGAGATCCAGGTACAGAATGTGGTGCTTCCCACCCTAAAGATGAAACTCGATTTTGAAAAGAAAGCTTTTGGGGCCGGTGACGAAGTGATAGCAAAACTGGAATTGAATAGCAATGAGAACAAGCCTTTGTCCAACTACACCATAAAGTTTGCGGCAAGCCTTAATGGTGAAAAAATACTGGAACAGGCTGAGGTTACAGATGAAGAAGGAATAAAATATATAAAATTCACGCTTCCAAAAAAACTGGCAACAAACGATGGTCTTTTAAATGTGATGATCGATTACAATGGCAGTACCGAAAGTATTTCCCGTTCTATTCCTATTATTTTAAACACGGTTAAATTCACCATGTATCCTGAGGGTGGCGACCTTGTTTGTGGGCTTGATGGCAATGTGGCTTTCAGAACTCTGAATGAATTTGGTAAGCCCGCCGATGTGGAAGGCATTGTTATAACTGAAAAGGGGAGTAAAGTTGCCTCTTTCAGCAGTTTTCATCAGGGCATGGGTTCCTTTAAGTTCAATCCGCAAAGTGGAGAAAATTACCTGGTAAAAATAACCAAGCCTGAAGGAATAGAGCAAACCTTTCGTGTACCGGAAGCTTTGGAACGCGGCTATGTGATGAATCTGGACAATTCAAATCCGGGAGAAATAAGTGTGGTTCTGAATACTACCGAAACAGAGGAACTCTCACTGGTAGCGCAGGTGCGTGGAAAAATGTACTATTCAACCGTTATTAAATCCACAGCAGGTTCTAATAAGTTTAATTTCTCCACCGAAAAATTTCCAATTGGTGTGGCACAGGTTACTTTATTCGACTCAAAAGGAATTGCCCGTGCAGAAAGGCTTGCCTTTGTGAACAGGGACAAACAAATGAGCATATCTGTGGAAACAGAAAAAGAAAAATATTTACCGCGTGAAAAAGTAAGGATGACACTAACCGTAAAAGACGAGCGTGGTTTGCCAATGCCCGCTAATTTATCAATGGCCGTAGTGAATGACCAGTTGCTTTCTTTTGCAGATGATAAGTCCGGTAACATTTTATCGCAGTTGTTGCTGCAACAGGATTTAAAAGAGAAAATAGAAGAACCGGCTTTTTACTTTAATAAAAAGGAAGGAAGATCATTAAAAGCGCTGGACTATCTGATGATGACATCTGGCTGGAGAAGATTTACCTGGGAGAAATTACTGGAAGAAGAATTACCTGCAATTAATTTCTTAGGACAGAAGGCAATTGTATCCGGAACTGTTTTGGATGCGTATACACAAAAACCTTTGAGTAGTGTAAAAATAAAAAATTCCGCAGGCGGTGAATACTTAGCAGATGCACAGGGAAAATTTTCCATCTCTAAATTGGATCTTTCCTCACCTGTTACACTGGCGTTTGATGCGGAAGGTTTTTATCCCCAATCCCAGTATATACAGGATTACAATCAGAATTTGGTTTTCTATATGTATAAGGCAGATAAACGCTATTATGGGTATGCCATTCCTTCAGCCAGTGGTGCAGGCGGAATGGTACAGAATGAGATGATGCTGGCGGAAAAAACAGGTGAAGAGGATATGATGGCAGTTGAACCAGCTCCACATTTTGAGCCAAAAAATCAGAATAAAAAATCTGTTGCCCTGGCTGAACCAAAAACAGAACATCACGATAAAAAGAAAATGGATAAGCCGGAACGTAAGGTAAACGAACCCGTGCAGAAGGAAGTGGAAGTGGGTGCTGCGAAACAATTGGTGGCAGGAATCAAGGCTAATCGCTTTAAGGACGAGGAGTGGGAAGGTGATGATTTTAAAGCGGCACAACCCGTTGCAAATATATATTACCGTGCCCGCCAGTTCTATGCGCCTAATTATGAGAAGCAGGAAACGGTGGAAACACGCAGTGATTTCAGAAATACGATTTACTGGAACTCCAATATTGAAGTAGGGTACTCTGGCAAAAAAACAATTGAGTTTTATGCTTCGGATAATATTACCTCCTTTAGAACAACCGTAGAAGGAATTGCAAATGATGGAACAATTGGCAGGGTTGAAAAAACATTTTTTACTCAACTGCCTTTTGCCATGACTACAAAAATTCCTATTGAAGTAGCAACCGAAGATATTCTTTCGATTCCTCTTACCTTAAAAAATAATACGGATGGTCCGTTGGGCGGAGCGCTTACAATTACTGTTCCTGAGGGGTTGAAAGAAATAACAAAGGTTGATCCCGTACAAACCATAATGCCTGGAAAAACAAAAACACTATACCTTGATTACCGGGTACTGGATAAAATTGGCGAAGGAGAAATAACCATTGGTTTTAAATCCTGCGGGCTGAGTGACGCCTTTACTCAAAAGATTAAAATTGCGGCCAAAGGATTTCCTGCACAACTTTCTTTTTCATCACAGGAAACAGAAAGAGAGTATTCCTTCGAAATTAAAAATATGGTGAATGGTTCTTTAAAAGCATCCTTCACCGCTTTCCCCAATGTGGTATCTGATCTGATGAAGGGGGTAGAGGGAATTTTACAGGAACCGTATGGATGCTTTGAACAAACATCCTGCACTGCTTACCCGAATGCCATGGTGCTGGATTATTTAAAAAATACGGACAGCAAAGATTCAAAAACACTTGCACGTGCAACCGATTTATTAGACAGGGGATATAAACGCTTAACGAGCTTTGAAACATCTAACAAAGGGTACGAATGGTTTGGCGCAAATCCTGCACACGAAGGTTTAACCGCTTACGGAATTATGGAATTTGTGGATATGAAAAAAGCAGGGCAAGAAATTGATCAGAAAATGCTTGACAGAACGGCTCAGTGGTTATTAAATCACCGCGATGGCAAAGGAGGTTTCGAAAGAGAAAAGCGTGCGCTTCATGATTTTGGCAGAATAAGCGATGAGATCTTAAATGCTTACATCGTGTATGCTTTGGCGGAAGCCGGTTACACCGATATTAAAATAGAGTTCGAAAGTTCGTATGCAAAAGCAATCTCGTCTAAAGATCCGTATATGCTGGCCATGATGGCAAATGCCGCCTTCTCCATGAACCAGGCATCAAAAGGAAATGAGGCATTGTTACAGCTTTTATCAAAACAGGAAAAAGATGGAAGCTTTAACGGAGCATCACATTCTATTACTTACTCGCAGGGAAATTCACTGCTCATTGAAACAACGGCTTTATCGATTATGGCCATTTTAAAGGCTCCTGCAAAAGACGCAAAATCCTTAAACAACGCGGTGCATTATCTCACAAGCGTGCGAAGTGGGTCAGGCGTATTCAGCTCTACACAAGGTACGATCCTGTCTTTAAAAGCGCTCACAGAATATGCAAAGTTTAGCAAGAAAACTACCGAGGATGGAACTATTGTAATTTTTATTGATAATAAAAAAGTGTCTGAAAGATCTTACAAGGCCGGTGACAAAGGTGCAATTACGTTAGAAGGCCTCGAACAATTTGTAAAGGGTGAAGGAACGCATACACTTAAGGTAAAATACCTGGGTGTAAAAACACCGCTTCCTTATTCTGTTGCTGTTAACTGGAATACCTTTTTACCGAACACCGATAAAGAATGCACAATCGACCTGACAACAAAGTTATCTTCAAAAGTGGCAAATGTTGGAGAAACGGTGCGTTTAACCGCGACGATCACCAACAAAAAAAATGTAGAAGTACCAAGCACAATGGCTATTTTGGGTATTCCCGCAGGGTTCACGGCTCAGCCGTGGCAGTTGAAAGAACTTCAGGAAAAAAACGTATTTGACTATTATGAAATAAAAGGAAATAATATTGCCGTTTATTACAGGGGAATGGCCGCAAGATCTGTAAAAGTGATTAACCTTGATCTGAAGGCGGAAATGCCTGGTACGTATGATGCACCGGCCTCTTCTGCCTACCTCTATTATACCAATGAATTTAAAACCTGGTGTGCCACAGATAAGGTAACGATCAAAAAAATGCCGAATTCGTAAACAATTCTTCACAAGGAATGATTTTGAACAGTGATAGGCAAAGTATTAAAAGATGCAGCGATTGGTTCGCTGCATCTTTTATGTATTATACCAATGTGAAAAATAAATTAGTTCGGGTTGTTTTTCGTACGGCTGGCAAAAGCACACTGCAAGCATTCAGTCGGACAGGGATAATGCCGCATGAACTAAAACTTTATAGTGACCTGAATTTTTTTTCACTTCGGTATTATATGTTTTTTTCTTTTCTTTTAGTTGGTGGTGAAATGGCTTTTGCGGTAGGCCCAAAAGATTCCTTAAGAAACAGGTACGATCTCAATGATCCCCGCAACCCGGATTGTCCATGTCATTTTCAGCAAACAAAAGCAGATAAAGAATTTAAAAGAGTAAAAGAAAATAAGGTAGTAAGAATGCCCGCAGATGGAATACAAGATAAAGACACAGGCGTTAAACAAAAAGTAATGACATATTCTTCTAACAAAAAACCATCATTCTTTTATAGAAGATCAACAACTCTAGGGAATTTGCATATCCGGCGTCATAAAACTAGTTTCTTAAAATACTATTTTCGAAAGAGTATTACAGACTGTCCAAAATGGTAAGTCTGCTTTGGTTACATATTCTACAAACGCTTATGGATTCCTAAAAGACGGCTAATAATTGATGGCGATCTGCGTTTTGCTAAAAAAAAGGGCCTGCGGTTATTTTCATTGGTTTTTTTCCTATCTTTAATTAAAAGTTAATTAATAATAATTAAATTATATGAAGAAAATCAAACTTATCTTTATGTTGCTCTTTTTTTGTAGCATTAAAATCAATGCACAAATTTTATTTTCAGAAACGTTTTCTACCAGTCTTGGTCAATGCAGTACCTCTAACTCCGTTTCAGGCAATTGGGTATTTGCAAATTCGTGTACTTCAAGTTCACTCACCGGCCATAGTGCTAACGGGCATGCACTCTTTCAGGGTAGCAGTTGTCAGTTTGGGAACGGCAGTAATACTGTGAGTGGTAATCTTAACACATCAACCATTGCGATAGGACCTAACGGAGCTGTATTAACATTTAATTACATGCTGCTTAATGAGTGTTCATCATTTGCCTCTACATGCTCTTATGATATTTTAAGTTTGCAAATTTCAAACAATGGTGGCTCAACTTTTACTACTATTATGGCTTCCAACGGATCGCCTGCAGGCTTAGTAACGAACAATACCGGCTGGACGGCAGTTACATACAGCCTGAACTCATACGCTAATCAAACAATTATTATACGGTTTAACTTCAATTCTGTAGACGGAATTGGTAATAACTACGACGGTGTATATGTAGATGATATTATAGTTACAGGCAATTGTTTTATTAATCTCACCTCAAGTCCTTCAAATAGTACGGTATCGCCCATTATTTGTGCCGGGAATAGTATAACCCTTACAACCAACGCTGTAAGTAATTATAGCTGGAGCAATGGGGCAACTACTCCTTCAATTGTTGTTTCACCAGCCAGCGCGACTATGTATTCTGTCGTAGCAACAAGTTCGGCAAATTGTTCGACATCCGCCTCTTTAAGTGTTCAGGTTAACGGCAGTATTCCAACGCTGTCTCTGGTTAATACGGCCTCAGCAACTGCTGGAACATGTCCTAACGCGAGCGTTTCCCTGACAGCAAGTGGTGCAAATACGTATACCTGGAGTGGTGGAACCGGTTCTGTTACAAACGGAGTAGCATTTGTACCAACCACGGCCGGCAATTATACAGTAGTTGGTGGTAATGCCTGCGGAACAAGCTCTGCAGCCGTATCTCTTTCAATCCATCCTATTCCAACTGTTACCGCGACGGCAAGCACGGCCTCCTTATGTTCGGGTACCTCAGTTACTTTGACTGGTATTGGAACTGCCACTTCATTTGGCTGGTTTGGTGGTTCCGGTGGTATTACAAATGGCGCGGCTTATTACCCTGCAGTAAGCGCTACATATACGGTTATTGGTACAGGTGCCAAAAACTGTACGGTTTCCGCTACTATTCCTGTTGCTGTTGTAACCACGCCTTCAGTGCCACCTACGTCCAACCCGGGATTAATTTGTATTGGTAACTCTTCTACTTTAAACGCATCGGGCGCAACAAATTATACCTGGTCTAGTGCCACGCAAACGGTTAATACAGCCAGTTTTATTGTTACTCCGGCTGTGGGTGTTACTTCATATACAGTAAGAAGGTCCAATGCCAACTGTATCAGTGTACAGTCGATAAGTGTGACTACAAATTCTTTACCTACTATTTTTGCAATTGTGACCCCGACACTAGTCTGTGCTTTAAACCCGGCAACGCTTGCTGTTGGCGGTGGTCAAACCTACACCTGGACCTCGCCGGGTCCGCCAAGTTTTAGCTTTACGGGTGCAAGCCCTATTGTGAGTCCGCCGGTGTCTACAACTTATACGGTTGCTGCTTCCGATGGAACCTGTATTAATACGACTACTGTTTTTTTGGCAACCAATCCTAATCCAACTATTACAACCAGCGCCACAACCCCTTCTGTATGCAATGGGCAAACAGTAGGTCTTTCCGCCAACGGGGCAATTAATTATACCTGGACTGCTAATACAGGAACTTTTTTCACGCAGTCCATAACCGAAACACCTTCCCTGGCTACTTCATATCTTGTTATGGGCGACAATATCTATGGTTGTACTTCTGCCGCCAACCAGATAGTTCTTGTTTACCCAAATCCAACAATTACGATCTCTGCTTCCAAAACTCTTGTTTGTAATGGAGGTACTTCCACCTTAACGGCAAGTGGGGCTAATTCATATACCTGGGATCCGGGTGCGAATAATGCGTTAACTCCTGTTACGATCGTTACTGCTACTAATATTACTTCGGGTCCCGTACCTTTCATGGTGCAAGGCTCTTATGCAACAGGTTGTACAAGTAATAAAATAATACTGGTGAGTGTGTTTATACCAACACTTACAATTACCGGAAATACGAATACCTGTTATGGTGGATTAATTAATCTTACGGCGGGGGGAGGAAATAACAATACATATAGTTGGAATACCGGTGTAGGAAATCCATACAATTTCGGCTCTATAAGTACTACCCTTGCAGCATCGGCAACGTGGACACTGAGTGCAATGACAACTTCGGCTTCTGTAATTTGCCCAAGCTCAAAAATAGTTATCCTGGGTATTTACTTTAATCCAACAATCACAGCCGTTGCACAGAGAACACTAATCTGTAAAAGCGAATCGGTTAATCTTTATGGAAATGGTGGGGTAAGTTACGTATGGAATAACAATGTAACAGGCGGAACAATTACTGTTAATCCAAATGCAAATATTAACTATACGGTTACAGGAACAGATGCTAACGGTTGTGTGAATACCGGAACTGTGCAGGTAAAAGTATCAATCTGCTCGGGTATACAGGAGTTAAGTGTTCTCAATAGTGGCCTGTCCGTTTATCCGAATCCTAATACTGGTGAATTTACGATCGCGTCAGTTTCAGACATCACGTTAACACTTGTGAATGAACTGGGACAGATTGTAAGAACCATTATCATTTCAGGATCAAATGACCACGAGGTTTCTGTAACTGATCTTCCAAAGGGTATTTATTTTATCTCCGGACAAAATAATGCCGTTCAAATCTATCAAAAGGTGATCGTAACGAAATAAATCTATTTTAGTATTTAAAAACCTCATTTTCGGAAACGGAAGTGAGGTTTTTTCTTTCTCCCACAAAGAATTATTTATTACTTGTAGAACTTGCTGTTGCTGCTAATTTGGATTCTTTGTATTAGAATTTTTTTAATTCCTTCGTTTTTAGTTGGATCAATCAGAATTTTATCCATTTCTTTAACAGAATAAAGCAAAAAAAACTTAACTTTACTTTTATTAAATAAATTCTATTCATGAAAAAAAATTATTCTATTTCCGGAACTGTTAAGTTCAGCAAAGTATTTTTGCTTCTTATAACTGCTTTATTCTACCAATTAGGTTTCTCACAACAGACCTATACGTTTACACCCGCAGGGCAAACAGGTTCAACAGGGCCGACACAAACACAGATCAATACAGCTTATTTATCTACAAATTTAAACGGATCGGTAATTGTATCGGGGGGTATACAATCGTTTACAGTGCCGCCCACAATGAGTTTTATAAGAATAGAAACGTATGGTGCGCAAGGCGGATCTGGTGGGACGTCTGGTGGTTTAGGCGCGAAAATGGTTGGCGACTATACCGTTACCCCGGGATCGGTATTAAAGATTTTGGTTGGTCAAGCAGGGCAGAACGGTACCTATCATGGCGGTGGCGGTGGTGGAACGTATGTAACTACGAGTGCTAATGTAGCCATGTCGGTTGCCGGCGGTGGTGGTGGGTCCTATTATAGTACTAACAACTTTGGCGCTGCCAACATGTCTGGAACAGTTTCATCAACCGGGAATAGTGGAATTAATGCTAATACCAGTGCGGTAAATGCTTTAGGTGGTAGTTCTGGTGGTGGCGGAGCCGTAGGAACTACTAATACATCCGCTCAAGGATCAGGAGGAGGAGGATTAACGGGAAATGGCGGAAATGGATATGGAACAACAGGCGGTTTGTCTTTTGTAAATGGAGGAACAGGTGGAACTGCACTAAACAATTCTGCTGGTCTTGCCGGTAATGGTGGTTTTGGCGGCGGCGGCGGAGCTGACTGGAGTGTATGGACAGGCGCTGGCGGCGGCGGCGGTTATTCTGGTGGTGGCGCTGGTTTTTATTATGGTTGCGGCGGTGGCGGCGGATCTTTTAATTCAGGAGTAAATCAAAATAATTCGTCTGGTGTTAATTCGGGAAGCGGAAAAGTAATAATAACTGAGTTATGCAGCATTACGCTTACGGCAACCGGCACTAATACAAATGGTGCGATCTGCTCTGGCAGTTCCGTTTCACTCACAACCAATGCAATCAGTGGATATTCCTGGAGTACAGGTGCAACTACTTCATCTATAATTGTTTCACCTACCGTAACAACAACTTATATCCTAGGAGCTATGAGTCCTTCACTTTGTACAACATCTGCAGTGATAACTATTACTGTTAATCCAGGACTACCCACACTTTCAATTGCGAACACAGCAAGCGCTTCGGGTGGAATTTGTCCTACAAAAACGGTTAATCTGAATGCAAGCGGTGCAACTAACTATGTATGGATAGGTGGCAGCACCACTGTAACCAATGGGGTAACTTTTTCTCCAACGGTTACTTCCGGGTATACTGTAACCGGTACCAATGCCTGTGGAAGCACAACGGCAGCTACCTCGGTTTCTATTCACCCTTTTCCTACTGTTACACCGGTGGCCAGTACCTCTTCTTTATGTTCGGGCCTAACGCTTACTCTTACAGCGGTTGGTAATGCTACTGCATACGTATGGTCGGGTGGCTCAGGTCCTATCACCAATGGTGCAGGGTTCTTTCCTTTATTAACTACTACTTACACCGTAATAGGCACCAGCGCTTTAAGCTGTACAGCCTTTGCAACAATTCCGGTAACTGTTGTTACAACGCCTAACACGCCGCCAACAGCTGCTCCGTCATTGATCTGTATTGGAGGCTCTTCAACACTTACTGCAATAGGGGCAACAAATTATACATGGTCCAGTGCCTCTCAAACGGTTAACACCTCTACCTTTGTTGTTA
>JAYSYG010000603.1:0-9919 GCA_043716685.1 Sphingobacteriaceae bacterium
CCGGAATAAAAGCCCTTATTGCCACACATTGCGAGTTTGATCCTATGATCAAGGAAAACCAGGTGCGCATTGTATCAGAGTATGGTGCGGACATCCCGGCCTATTTCCATCCTATTATCAGGAACGAAGAAGCCTGTTATAAATCTTCTTCCATGGCGGTGGGGCTTGCAAAAAAACACAATACACGGCTTCATGTTTTACATATTTCAACTGCAAAAGAACTAAGCCTTTTCACCAATAAAATTCCATTAAAAGAAAAACGGATCACGGCGGAAGCCTGTATTCATCATCTTTGGTTCAGCGACGATGATTATAACACGAAAGGAAATTTTATCAAATGGAACCCCTCCGTTAAAACAGCTTATGACAGGGAGAAAATTTTTGAAGCTGTGTTGAATGATACGATCGATGTGATTGCTACGGATCATGCCCCGCACACCATCGAGGAAAAAAATCAAAGCTACCTGAAGGCGCCAAGTGGCGGTCCTTTGGTACAACACAGCATTTTAGCCATGCTTGATTTTTATCACAGTAAGAAAATAAGTCTTGAGAAGATCGTTCAGAAAATGAGTCATAATGTAGCCGACCTGTTCAGAATTGAAAAACGCGGGTATCTGCGCGAAGGGTATTTTGCCGACCTGGTACTTGTAAATCTTAATACACCTACACCTGTTACAAAAGAAAATATTCTCTACAAGTGCGGTTGGAGTCCTTTTGAAGGGCATACTTTTAAAAGCAGTATCTCCAAAACCTTTGTCAGCGGCCATTTGGTGTACGATGAAGGTAAATTTGATGAGTCGAAATTCGGTAGCCGGATGAGTTTTAGAGTTGACATTTAACTACTTTTGCCACAGATTACGCAAGATTACACAGATGATGTGTCGGTTGAATTTTAAGGTTGACGGTAACTGGTTGGCCGCCTCAGATGGGCCTACTTCGCCACTGCCGCCCACTATTCCGCGATTAAGCGCACTATTACACTTCTATTTCTTTTTTGGAGAGAAAAAACTGCAAAATCTGGGGCCATCTTTTCATCCTCTATCGCTATAAAATCCGTATATTTACAGGCTAAATTAGCAGCTGAAAGCGTTGCTGTAAGTACCAGAATTGAATAAAAAACTGCATACATTTTTCAGGACTTCTTTAAGGATAACAAGTGTTCTTGCTCTGCTTCTTGTTATTTTCCTTATTTATTTTATTGCCGAAATTCACCAGTCTGAACCAGAAATTGCGGACAGATCCATTGAGAAACAACAGGCTCAGACGATCTCACCGGATTTTAAACGTATGGGAAACAACTGGCTCCGGAAAAGTGAATCCGGTCTTTGGGAAATGTATTTGGAAGGAAATGGCTTTGAGCGCGGTGTAATTAACGGCAAACTCACTAAAGAGCTGGCAGAAATGCAGGAAACTGTTTTTATAAACCAGATAAAGGAATTGGTCCCTTCAGAAAAATACCTCAACTTTCTAAAATATTTTGTGGCGTATTTTAACCGTAATATGCCGGAACATATCAGCAAAGAATACCTGGATGAGATCTACGGTGTATCGCTAAGTGCCTCTGACAAATTTGACAAACTGGCTCCAAAGTATTACCGCATCCTTAACTACCACAGCGCACACGATATTGGCCATGCCTTACAAGACAAAAATATGACCGTAGGCTGTACTTCTTTTGGAGTCTGGAAAAACAGGACGATAGACGGAAAATTATTACTTGGTAGAAATTTTGATTTTTTTGCCGGAGATGATTTTGCAAAAAATAAGATCGTGTGTTTTACAAACCCGGCTAAGGGATATAAATTTATGTACGTTACCTGGGCGGGTTTTACCGGAGTAGTTTCAGGAATGAACGACAAGGGACTCACCGTAACTATTAATGCTTCCAAATCAGACATTCCAAAAAGTGCTGCTACTCCCATTTCTTTGCTTGCAAAAGAAATTTTACAATACGCCAAAACAATAGAAGAAGCGTATCTTATTGCCAAAAAAAGACAGACTTTTGTTTCAGAATCCATTTTGGTTGGATCTTCGCTTGATAAAGGTGCTGCGATCATTGAGAAAACACCCAGCAAAACAAATCTCTATTCTGAAAACGGGGAAGAACTTATTTGTTCCAACCATTACAGAAGTCCTATGTTTGAAAACGATTATATCAACACTAAAAATATGGTGGAGAGTTCTTCTCTATACAGGACATTCAGGATGCAACAATTACTTGCCCGAACTGAAAAATTTGGTCCCGAAGATGTGGCAACCGTTTTGAGGGATCAGAACGGCCTGAATGACCGCGCCATTGGATTGACCAATGAAAAAGGAATTAACCAGCTGATCGCGCATCATTCGATAATTTTTAAACCGGAAGAGGGACTCGTATGGGTATCAACTGCTCCTTACCAATTGGGGAAATACGTTTGTTACGATCTGAACAAGGTATTTAAAGAAGCACCTGCAATGCCTGTTAGTAAGGAGATTCAGGATAGTTCGAAAACAATTGCAGCTGATCCGTTTTTGTACTCCAAAGAATTTAAAAATTTTATTTTATTCAAAAAGATCAAGCATTATATACAGTACTGCACTAAAAGTCCATTTGATCTTGCGGTTAATCAAAACTATATAAAAGCGTTTGTGGGATCGAATCCTAACAGTTACTTTACGTACTGGATAATTGGAGACTACTATTCCAAAATGAAGAACAAGGAAGATGCGCTCCGTTATTACAGGGAAGCATTGACAAAAGAAGTGGCCACACAAAAGGAGAGGGATGCCATTAAAGAACATATTATCTCCCTCGAAAAAAAACAAAACTAATGTCAACGACAGGCACAGAACATAAAGCCCTAAAGGAAATGCTGAGGTACGTTGCTATGCGCTCACCTTTTTACCAGCGCATGTTCGAGAAAATACAACTGGTGCTTAATGACGTAAATACAATAGAAGACCTTCAGAAAATTCCTTTTACAGAGAAAGAAGATCTTCAGAACTATACAAACGATTTTATTTGTGTTCCTAAAAACAAGCTGGTGGATTACGTGAGTACCTCCGGGACGACAGGAAAACCGGTCACTTTAGCGTTAACAGATGCAGATCTTAACAGGCTCGCCTTAAATGAATTCAACTCTTTTACTACTGCGGGAATTACCGAAGAAGACGTCATTCAGTTGATGACGACTATTGACAGACGTTTTATGGCCGGACTGGCCTATTTTTTAGGCGCCAGAAAACTGGGAGCGGGAATTATCCGCGTAGGTAATGGCATTCCGGAGCTACAATGGGATACGATCAGGGATATCCAGCCAACTGTTATCATCTGCGTTCCTTCTTTTATTTTAAAACTTATTGAATTCGCGGAAGCACATTCTATTGATTATAAAAACTCTTCTATTAAAAAAGCAATCTGCATTGGCGAGGCCATTCGCAATTCGGACTTCAGCCTGAATGCGCTTGGGAAAAAGATCGCAGAGAAATGGGATCTTCAATTATATTCCACCTACGCCTCCAGTGAAATGGCAACTGCTTTTACGGAATGTGAATTCTTTCACGGCGGTCACTTACAGGAAGATTTGCTGATCACCGAAATTGTGGATGAACAAGGAAAACCGGTAAAAAACGGGGAAGCCGGTGAGCTGGTGATCACCACACTCGGTGTGGAAGGCATGCCGCTTCTGCGATTTAAAACAGGTGATATGTGCATTGCTTTTACAGACCCTTGTTCCTGCGGAAGAGATAGTCTGCGGCTAAGTCCTGTACTGGGACGCAAGAAACAAATGATCAAATACAAGGGAACAAGTTTGTACCCTAACGCTATATACGATGTTCTGGAAAACATTGAAGTAGTAAAAAATTACCAGGTAGAGGTAACAACAAATGCATCTGGAACTGATGAAATACAAATTCATCTCGGCGTTACAGAGGAACCAAAAAACAAAGAAGCTGACATTCTAGATACATTCAGGGCCAAGTTGCGTGTAGTGCCGCACTTGAATTTTTTATCCCCGGAGCAGGTGAATGATCTCTTACTCATAGGAAAAAACAGGAAGCCACTAAAATTTATAGACAGAAGAAGATAAAACGATTATGAACGAAAACGATACTCCAAGGAGTGATTTTGCAATAGGTCTTGACTTTGATGATATTCGCGCGTTTTACGATGACGAAGTACAGGACGTAACAAAAAAATTGATCAAAGACCCCATCTTTATGACCCTGATCAATTATTTGTGGGAGGACATGACCTTTAAAGATGTTGAGGCCAAGGCCGATAAAGTAAACGGGAACATAGATTTTCAAATGGAATTTATGCACGGGGCCATACGAAGGATCATTGAAATGAGCTCGTCAGGGCTTTCCAGCAGTGGCTTTGAGCAGCTGGACCCAAAAAAATCTTACCTCTTTGTAGGCAATCACCGCGACATTTTGCTTGATGCGGCGATACTGCAGGTGCTGCTTGTAGAACATGGGCTGCCAACTTCCGAAATTACCTTTGGAAGCAATTTAAAAGAAAAAGGATTTGTAACCGATTTCGGGAAGTTGAACCGCATGTTCACCGTGCAAAGAGAAGGAACCAGTAAAGAGCTTTACCAGATCTCCAAAAAATTGTCTGCGTATATCCGACATACCATTATGGATAAGAACGTATCGGTTTGGATCGCGCAACGTAATGGAAGAACAAAAGACGGTTATGATACCACACAAAGCGGGCTACTTAAAATGCTTAACGTGAGCGGCACTAAAACATTTTCAGAAAATTTTGCTCAGTTGAGCATTGTTCCAGTAACTATTTCATATGAATATGAACCCTGTGATTATTTAAAAACGCAGGAACTCTATCTATCAAGCTTGCACACCAAATATACCAAGGCGCCCGGAGAAGACCTCAACAGCATTATTACAGGTATTAAACAATTCAAGGGAAAGATTCACATGAGTGTTGGAAAGCCGATTGAACAAAAGGAATACCAATACATCGATAAAATTGAGAATGAAAACGATAAGATCAAGGCCCTCACGGCTATGATCGACAAGCGTATTCACCACGATTATAAACTACATCCTGTAAACCATATTGCCTGCGACATTCTCCATGAGACAAATCTTTTTGAATCGTTTTACAGTGCGGAAGAAAAAAACAATTTCGTAAAATACATGGAAGAAAAAATCGCGCTGATCGAAGGTGAAAAAGAAGTGCTTCGTTCTATTTTCCTGAAAATGTATGCCCAACCTACTATTAATAAGATCCACCTGAACGAATCGAAGTAAATTATTTTTAATCACACAAAAAAGCCGGAACGATTGTCCCGGCTTTTTTATTTCATTCAGAATGCTTAATCAAATTTTATTTTTCCAAACCTGTCTTTACCTCTATCTTCTGTATAAATGTAAATCTCGTTGTTTTTGCTTGGAACAAAAATCTCGCAATCCGGAGGTGGGATAAACTGGATGTTCCGTTCCTGGATCGGCGCAAAACAATAGTCTTCGTTTTCAAATATCAATTGTCTTTTAATGTTTCCGTTTTTCAGGTCAATGGCATTGGACACAAAGTTTGAACCATGAATTCCTGTCACCGATTTAAGATCGCGTGGTTCAAAATCCGATTTTTCATAACGTTCCATGTTTTTGCGGTGATCGTCACAAAGTATATAAATATTTTTACTGGTAGCATAAGCAATATATTGTTTAAATACATGCCGGTACTGCATATTCATTTCATTTCTTAGCGGCACATTTTTAATCCATTCAAATTCCCCTTTAGCATTTAGCTTGGCAACGATCACATCCATGTACTCATACCGCCAGTAGGTACTTGAAACACGACCGCTTGATGATGATTGTGTTACCTCGGTGACACGGTATTGTTCGCCAATGTAATACACTGCATCACCCACAGGCATAATGTAGTCCAGCTTATAATTATTATAACGCGCGTTTTTTGGTTTTGATTCAAGCGCCGCCAGCATTTTATCATCAAAGAACTGGGTTGTTTTTCCAGTGATCGAATTATTTGTAACATTCACTTTAAAGCTGAAGATGCCACATTTTACGAGGTCTCTGCCCTTTCTTTCAACTATGTCCGTCAAAAATCCGCCAACAACCATATCACCATCATTTGCTCTTGAAAACTCAATGTCTCCAACAAAATAATAATCATCAAAAGGAAGGTTCAGCATTTTTGCTTTATCTTCATTTGCGTTGAGGGTGTACAAATTCAGTCTGCGTCTTTTTTCTTTATCATCTTTTATTTTTTCATTCACACAGAAAAAGATATTGTCCTTGTCATCCAGGTACAGACCTATAAAACCATAACTATCTTCTCCAAAACCGCCCCAGAAAGAGAACGTTACAGTGCCACCGGAATGTAAGTTTACATCCAGCCTTCTTGTGTTTAGTTTTTTAACGTTCGCTGCATCCATAAGGATCAGGTCTGTCTTAAACTGATCTTGTTTGTTTGCTTTATGAGAAGCTTTAATCACAAATTTTGTCTTGGAAGGATTCGGGAAAATTTCAAAATCTACAAACTCGTAGTGATCAGCGTCGATCTTTATTACCTCCTTAAGTTCTTTGCTTATAACACCAGAAGAAGAGACTGTCTGGAAGAAAAGAGTCATTTTATCGGCTTTTTTATCATATCTCCTTCTAAAAATAAAAACATTACCAGCAGCGTACTCCACATCTTCGATCGTAGTTTCATCTTCATCATCACCAAGGCTAATTTCCTTTGAGAATTCAGGTTTTAATGAAGCTTTATTGTATTTTTCAACAAAAAAAGAAGTACCTCTTCCACGCGAACGCACACGGTAGCAATAAAAACTATTATCGTCGCCACCAAGCATGCGGTTCATTTTATTGTCTTTATCGTTCTCCAGTTCAGGACCCGGAGAAAATGTAGCCTGTGCAAACAGCTCTGGAGTTGCAAGCAGAATGAATGTTGAAAGGACCAGCGCCTTTCTCATAAGGGTATTTTTCATAGTTGTGTGATTTTTTACAAATAAAACAAAAAAAAACGGGTCATTGCGAGATTCGCGATTTATTTATCACTTATATAAGCAGAAAGATGACTAAGAGCATATTTTTACCGGTTCCAAAATGATGGGACATGATTTTGTTTCATTTTATTTGTTTTAGGTATTTAAAAACTTCGTTATATTTATGCAAATAACCACAACCTGCAAAGTTTAAAACTTATGAAAAATTTAAAACTATTCCTATGCATGCTTGTATGCATTGCTTCTGTTTCAGCACTTAAGGCACAGATAAGACTTGAAAGTGGTGATGTAGCCGGATTGAAAGGCGTAACCAAAGTAAACATTATTTACGATTATTCTAAAATGAGTGTCGGGGCCTTTAATACCGAACAAGAGTACATTAACAAAAAAACAGAGGATTATAAAGATGATCCCGCAAAGGCTGAGAAATTTAAACAAGGATGGATTGGTGCACGTAAGTCGCGCTACGAGCCAAAATTTGAGGAACTTTTTAACAAGATAGGAGAAAAAGCGGGAATGTTTGGCACTAATAATGGCACAGATGGTTCTGTTACTTTAAAAGTAGAAACAACATTTACGGAACCGGGATTTAATATAGGTATCGTAAGAAAATCTGCCTCTGTTAATTTTAAATGCACATTTATGACCCGTGATGGTAAAGAAATTGTTTCTTACACTATCAGAAATGTAGCGGGAGGACAGGCCATGGGATATGATTTTGATGCGGGATCAAGAATTGCTGAAAGCTATGCCAAGGCAGCAAAAATGCTAATGAAGGATGTAACCAAACGTCTGAAGAAAATAAAATAGATTAGATTATTACAAAAAAAGGTAATAGCAAATATGTTCAGGACTTTTTATACTTTCTAGTGTCATGTCAATCAAAAACATCTGCAATAAACTCTGACAGGGTTCCGGTATCGTCAGGAAACCCTGTCAGAGTGAACTCCCTTGCTTATCTATAATTTTTCGAAATACGATTTACAAGTCACGCGGATTTAGTTTATGTTGTGGGTGAAATGTATTTAGAAAAGGTATACCACACAGGCCTTGGAAATTTAGATATAGAGATGATAGATGTCAAATTATTACCAGACGTTTATAAAATAAGGATCAGGGTAAATTACGACGGTCTTAATTTCCTGGCTATTAATTTTAATAATATTGGCCTCAGCTCGCCTACAGGGAAATGTTATAATTTAAAAAAAACGCTTGGTAAATTTCATTTTAATCCCAATCGTAGAACCGAAGTGATAAATCTTGCTTTTTCAAGAGACTGCGCCGCACTTGGCAGTCGTGATAAAAAGCTCACGTTCAGAGATATCTTCACCGCGTATTCTACTGATGTTACTACAGGGTTTAAAATAAGCCAGAGGCTTGTAAAAGTAGGTCCTAATGAAGGTGGGAAACGCAGCAAGCCCGATATTGAGCTTATTGGATAAATTCGTTAATCCTTCGCTTTAAAATCTATATTCCGTCCCATCGTTCCCATAAAGCGTTGCCACTTGCTGTACTTTTGTGTAATGGACGTAAACTCTGCGATTTTTAAGTTTTTGTAATTAATAACAGGAGTATCATGCGGCAATCCCCTTACCGTATCAAAAATCGCCGGTAAAAAATAGACTTCTTTTTTTGTTCTTCTTTTGGCAAAACGATACAGCATTTTCGACTGGAAAGGGTCGCTGCATACCGCAATGGATTTAAAGCCTTTACGTTTTGCCAGTTTATACCCATACCATACATTTTCCGTACTATGCTCTGCTTTGTCCTCTATTAGAATATGTTCGCGTGGCACGCCCATGGCAACAAGGTATTCTGCCATTACCTGTGCTTCCACATAGGGTGTGTAAACGGAGCTTCCACTGGTGATGATATTTTTTGTAATTCCCCTGTCGTATAAATGTTTTGCCCACATTAAACGGAGTTGCAGAACCTTATCCCAGGCAGGTTCTCTGAACTGAATTCCCGGCACAATAACAGCATCATATTGCGGGTGCGCCTTTAAAGCACAGCGTGTCATTTTTGCCGCCGAAGGTTTAAATAAAAGACAACCGTATAAAAAAATACAGAGTGTACTTACCGGGACAAGAATGAGTGCGCGTTTCATAAAAGATTATTTTATTTGTATACTGTTAGAATAATATAGAATAAGAATGTCAGTTCGTATAAACTGTACCGATAGCTTAGTATGTATCAAGGCTAAATATGCTTCTCGATACGCTCGTGCGTACAAGCTAAGCGGCTACTCGAAGTGACATTTTATTTGTATACGATACCATTTTAATATTAGATTTTACTTAGTTGAAACTAACTGGCTACTTTTCGGTGACGGATTATGTTTGCCAGAGAAGATATCGCCTGTTGATGTTTCTTAACAAAAGGGTTTTCCAGATCCCAGACATAGCCTGCTAAAACTGAACAAATCTGCTTCTTAAATTCGGGGTCCGGATTTTCAGCAAAGAAAATATCATGCAGATCGCCCGTGTACCATGCTGCAACATAAGAACGAAATGTATTAATGCCCTGCATCATGTGATCGGTATATTGTTTCTGCCAGTCTACCGGTTTATTATTTAAAGCATCGCACACCAGTTTAGCCGCTTTGTTGCCCGACTCCATTGCAAACGTAACACCGGAAGAAAAAATAGGATCTAAAAATTCAGTTGCATTGCCGCACAACACAAATCCTTCACCAAACAATTGTTTGGTAGAAATTGCATAGCCTTCAATACTGCGCGGTTGAAACATCATTTCCGCATTCCTGAAGCGATCTCGCGTGTTTGCATCTTTTTCAACAATAATCTTCATACGCTCTGTAGGATCTTCTGCAATTCCTTTATAAAACTCAGGATCAGCAACAAATCCCACTGAAGTAATCCCATTTGAAAAAGGAATGATCCAGATCCAGGTGCGGGGTTCATGCACCACTACGGTTA
>JAYSYG010000604.1:0-3269 GCA_043716685.1 Sphingobacteriaceae bacterium
ATCGTAAATTTATCCATCGTGTCGCTCAGTTTGCCAATTGCAAGCATTATTAAAATTGATGCAAGACCTGTCCAGAGATAAATGGTTGAAAGATCATCCTGGGCAATGTGCACGTTATTGACGATAAACGCTGTGCTGGATGGCATGATCATAAATCCTCCCATCGATAACAAAGCCGTAGCCAAAAAACCAATACGGTAATCTCTTTTTTTAACGGTATGCCACAAATGCTGGAATGCGTTTTTATCCTGCTGCAGTTTTAAGTGCGCGTTGACAGGCTTGAGCTTTAACAACACCAGGATCCCGATAGGGAGTGAAAAAAATGCCACCATAAAAAAAGTGGAATGCCAGCCCCACAGGGTTGCAAGTTTTAATCCAATAGGAAGTCCCAGCACCTGGCTGGCCGCAAAACCCATTTGAACAATACCCATTACACGTCCTCTCTGGTTGATCGCGAAAACGTCTGTCATGATTGCCATGCCGATTGAACCAACTACACCACCAAAAAGACCTGTTACGATGCGGGCAACAAGTAGTGTTTCGTAACTAAACGCGAGGCCACAGAAAACTGTACCCGCAATAAATCCAATGTAAAAGAATAGTAACATCTTTTTCCGGTCAAATTTATCTGCATATCCGGCGGCCAGCAAACCCGAGATCCCTGCACTGATAGCATAGGCAGAGACTACCGACCCAAACTGCTTGTCAGTCAGGTGCAGAGTTTTCATTAAAATATCGCCCAAAGGCGCAAGGATCATAAAATCAAGTATGATCGTAAACTGTATCAGGGCAAGAATTATAACTACAAATAACTGGTACGATGTGAATTTTTCCGCTGCCGGTTTTTTATCTTTTTTCTTTTCTGTTTTTTCTAGAGATTGCTGTTCTTCCATTCTATTATTCCAATTCCTGGCATTGGAAGCCGTTTTGATTTATTAATTTAATTATTTGTTCAGGGCTAAGTTCATAAGAGACTACTCTGAGAACACAATCGATATCGTCGCAATCCACGCTCCATTCTTCTATGGCTTTATTACCAGCCAAAAGTTCTTTTATGATGAGCTTATCTGCATCGGTTTTGATATCCGTTTTAAATACCTGGATGTGGGTTAAGTTTTCCATAAGTATCATATTTATTTTAAGGTTTAAGGGCCTTTACGACCATTTTAAGTGTTTGTTTTAATTTTGCGTCCGTTAGCCTGAATGTTTCTGTCATCATTTTTTTTTCCTGTAAATGGAACTTTATGAGCGAATAAAAAGAACCGTAGGCAATGGACCAAAAAATTTCAGGCTCCATTTTCACGAGTTCTCCCCGCTTGATCGCATTCTTTACAAACAACATCATATTTTCGCGAAACACAGACATATCCACGCTTTTATGATTAATAAGATGTGTGTTGCGGAACTGTTCGTAGAACTGGAAATAGAAGGGGTATTCTTCTATATAACGCAGGCGATTTTTCCATTGAAGCCATAAACCCTCTTCCAATGTGGCATTCGGATCAAAATTTCTTAAAGCCGTTTCAGCGAAAGCCTGCTGAGCTACTTTAAACAACTCCTGCACCATATGTTCCCTGTTCTTAAAATAAATATAGATGGTGGCAGGTGAAACTCCAGCTGCTCTGGCAAGTTTCTGCATGCTTAACCCGTCAAAACCCTCTTTCACGATCATCTCCATTGCCTTTTCGCGAATGGCCACCTCTTTATTTTCGTCCCTGATTCTCATTTTCGGGTACAAATATAAATGAATGTTCATTCACTTATACAAAATCGCGTGATTTTTTTTCTTTTTTTTCAACTTAGTGATTTGTTAACCCTAAAGTGTCGTCAAACACTGACAGGTTTTCGTGCTTCTTTGCAGCCCAGTCAGGGTTTACGCAAGAATACAGTTAACTTAACATTAGTTTTCTAAAACGGTTTAACAGGCGGTGAATTGTACTTGTCGGAAGTGAATTATTAAATGATTGTTTTAAAATAAAACAGTTATCCGTATTAATGAACAGTTATGCATTTAAACTAAATTATGGTTAAGCGGTCTTTTTTACCACACTTGTTAAAATTTAGTCTCTTATCAAGATTGGCCGTGAAAAAATACAATCCAGCAAATGCCTGAGCGCATTAATTTTATTTAATGATCTTCATTTCATTCAGCAAATACCCTGCTCCTGCATATTTGTCCACCATCCACAACGTGAAACGCACATCCAAAGTAATGTTCCTGCAAAAAGTGCCGTTATACATGATATCACTCATGGTGCCTTCCCAATTCCTATCGAAATTAGTTCCGATCAGTTGTCCTTTCGCATTTAAAACCGGACTACCACTGTTGCCGCCTGTAGTATGATTGCTTCCTATAAAAGCAGTTCTCAGTTTTCCGTTCTTGTCAGCGTACTGGCCAAAATCCTTTTTGGTGTAGAGTTCTAACAAACGTGGCTTCACATAAAAATCTTCTTCGCCAGTTTTGTTTTTCTCTACAAGACCATCCATTGTTGTGTAATGCAAATACTCTATTCCGTCTTTTCCCTTATAGTCAGAAACTTTACCAAAGGAAACACGCATGGTACCGTTCGCGTCCGGATAAAACTTTTTATCTTTTACATTTTCCTTCAGGCCCTGCATGTATTCTTTTTGCAGGGCCGTGATCTGTTTGTCATAATAGGTGATCTGAGGAACAACTGTTTTCTGGTAATGTTGGTATATTGCCGAGGTCAATACATACAGGGGATCCTTTTCAATGGTTGCTGCGTTTTTTTCAAAGTCGGCATACATAACTTTTGCTTTTGCATTATCTATAAAACCGGAAGTATTGTAGATGTATTCTGTTAATGCCTTCGTATCATTATTATATTCCGTGAAGAGAGAATCCAGGTAATCCGGCATAATCGTGCGGTCAATATCTTTCAGATAAACATCCATCATTGCTTTGAATAATTTTTTATCGGTTTCTTTATTAAAATTTCTAAAAGGCAGAATTGGAACCGTGTTTTTAAGCAGATCTGCAAATTTATTTTCCTTACCCGCCTGTTTCTTTTTTAACTCTGCAAATACATTTATAAATCCTCCTGTCATGCGAAGACCGTCTATGCCCCAGAGACATTCTGTAAAATAATCATACTGCAGGCTCAGCGGTGCATAGTCATCATAGATCTTCTCAAATTCTTTCAGCAGGGTGGAATATTTTTCCGATTTTGTTTTATCGTTCTCTACCAACTTTAAAAAATCGGTCTCAAATTTTTTCTTTTTATTTACCGCATCCGACTTTTTCAACC
>JAYSYG010000605.1:0-3261 GCA_043716685.1 Sphingobacteriaceae bacterium
AGTAAACAAAGTACAACTAACAGGTAACCTGGGAAATGACCCGGAGATCAAAACATTTGAGAACAGCAAGCTTGCAAAATTCTCAATGGCAACAAAAGAAGAATACACAACCCGCAGCGGTGAAAAATCATCAGACACCCAATGGCATTTCATTATTGCCTGGGGTAAAGTAGCAGACAGGGTTGAGGCCGAACTTAAAAAAGGGAGCTTCGTAAGTGTGGAAGGTAAATTGGCAACAAAAAGCTACGTGGACAAAAACGGTCAGAAAAAATACGTGACCGAAATTGTAGCCAACGAAGTGGTAGTAAATCAAAAAGAGTCTTAGCAGGTTTTAGAGAAACTCCGTTCGCAACCGGCGGATGGAGTTTTTATCAAGAGATCTTCGTAATATCGAGTTCTTTTAGCTTGGGGTTAATCTTGTGGACTCCCAGTACCACCAGGATCGTCATACCCCCGCCAAATGCGATGGAGGGAATCAGGCCCATGAGCTTAGCTGCAACCCCACTTTCAAATGCGCCGATCTCATTACTGCTGCCTACAAAGATATTGTTGATAGCGCTTACACGGCCTCTCATATTATTTGGCGTCATAAGCTGAAGGATGCTGTGCCGTATCACTACACTCACATTATCGAAGGCGCCGGTCATAAATAACATGGCACAGGCCAGCCAGTAGGTTTTGCAAAGACCAAACAAAATGGTAAAAATACCAAAGGCCACAACGGACCAGATCAAAGCAACACCTGCTTTTTTTGCAGGAGGATACGCGGCCATTATAAATGCGGAGATAACGGCCCCAATAGCCGGAGTAGTCCTTAATAAACCATATGCTTCCGGGCCAAGGTGCAGTACCTTATCTGTGAAAGCAGGAATGAGTACTACCGCGCCGCCAAATAATACGGCAAAGAGGTCTAATGAAATAGCGCTGAGTACCATTTTGTTTTTGAAAACAAAACCAAGCCCGACTTTCATACTCTCAAAAACAGTTTCACGTTTTTCCTGGGTTTCGGGAGAACCAGGATTGTTAATGCGGATGATGAGAAATAAAGAAATAAGGAAAAGTACTACTTCAATTATATGGCACCACTGGGCGTTATAGGCACCGTTATGTCCATAAATTAAGCCTGCAAGCACAGGACCTAAAATTGCTCCGGTATGCCAGGCTGAACTATTCCACGTTGCCGAATGTGTATATTCTTTTCGCGGGACGAGCTGGCTCAGATAAGGATTTGTAGTGGCCCCTAAAAAAGCGCGGATAATCCCGAAAAGAAAAACAACCGAGAAAAGAACTGCAATACCAGCGCTGTGTAGCAAATGTATAACCGCCTGGGCATTTAAAAAAAGAAAGAGCGCGCCAAGCATTAATAGTGTAGTACTGATCAGGATGATCTTTTTCTTGGAAATAAGGTCGACATAATGTC
Source organism: Sphingobacteriaceae bacterium (assembly GCA_043716685.1). GTDB lineage: Bacteria > Bacteroidota > Bacteroidia > B-17B0 > Aurantibacillaceae > Aurantibacillus. The sequence goes on from JAYSYG010000605.1 coordinate 1,421, forward strand.
CGCTGAAAAAGGATGTGATAATAAAGGGAATGGCCTCCGCAAGACCTATCAAGCCCAGCACAAGTTCATCTTTAGAGTACTCGTAATAGATCTGCAGGTAAATGGTACTAAACTGCATTTGAATGGCCAGGGTTAAAAACAACCGCACAAGAATGAAAAGGCGAAACTCTTTTATTTTGAATACCTGTAGTGACTCAGTTTGGATGAAAGACATAAATGGCTCGTAAAATTAAGTAAAAGCAAATAAGAAAGAAATTAAAACATACCCCTAAAAATTAACATCACCTTCATTTATAAAATAAATATATGGAAGAAAATGCAAAACATCTCACTATTAAGGCTTTGGCAGAGGACGACCGTCCGAGAGAAAAATTTGCCGGACTTGGCAGGCAGAGCCTCAGCGATGCGGAATTGATCGCAATTATTCTGAGCTCCGGTAACAGGAATGAAACGGCGGTTCAGTTGGCCCAGCGCATGCTTTCCGCAAACAGCAACAACATAAATGAGTTGGCAAAGCTTAGTCTCAATGATCTTAAAAAATTCAAAGGAGTAGGTGAGGTAAAAGCCATTAACATTGCCGCAGCTTTTGAATTAGGAAGAAGAAGAACCGATTCTGATTCTATTGAAAAAGTTAAGATCACTTCCAGCAATATTGCTTACCAGTTATTGCATAAACGTTTAAGCGATCTGCCTCACGAAGAATTTTGGGTTTTATTACTTAACAGGGCCAACCAGGTTACGAAGGAAGAAAATCTGAGTAAAGGAGGCGTTTCGGGTACGGTTGTGGATATACGTCTCATTTGTAAAATGGCGGTTGAAAACACGGCCAGCGGCGTGGTTATAGCCCACAACCATCCCAGCGGCCAAATCATTCCGAGTGAACAGGACAAGAGCATTACAAAAAAATTGAAAGAAGCCCTCAAGTTATTTGAAATTTCATTATTGGATCATGTTATCATTGGCGACCAAAAATATTTTAGTTTTTCAGATGATGGTTTATTGTAGAGGAAAGAGCCATGACAGAAGAGACAGCAGGAGTCATGACGGATTAGTCATGATTCCCTTCTGTCCAGGCTCTTGGTTCAAAAAATATTTAAAATAATTTGGATACTGTTACCTAATTAGATAACTTTGCAATGGAAAAGAACTTTGAACGCGATATTCAATATTATGGAAATTATTATTTGGATTTCTTTAATAAACAGACATCCAAAGTCCGAACGAAATTAAACTGGACCTTGCAATTAATTGCAACGCTTGAATTGGTTCCAACAAAGTATTTCAAACACCTAGAGGGAACAAAAGGTCTTTATGAAATAAGAGCGGAGGTAGGTAGTGATATTTTTCGAGTGATCTGTTTTTTTGATAAAGGAATGGTGGTAGTTTTATTAAATGGGTTTCAGAAGAAATCTCAAAAAACTCCACCTAATGAAATTGAACTTGCTGAAAAATTAAGGAAATATTATTATGAAAAGAAAAATGGGTAAGCAAATGACTTCTTTCAAAGACCATCTGGATCAGCAATATGGTAAAAGGGGAACAAAAAAACGTGAAGTATATGAAGAGGAGTTCGATGCTTTTAAATTGGGTGCATTAATCCAGGAAATGCGTGAAAAAAGGCAGTTAACCCAGGAGCAGCTTGCCGAAAAATGCGGCACTACCAAATCTTATATATCACGCATTGAAAATAACGCCAGTGATATTCGCCTGTCTACCCTCATGAGAATTATACACGAAGGACTTGGTGGTCATCTGAAACTTTCACTAAACTTATAACGGGAGTTTTATTGCCCCTGTTTAAGAACATTTGTATCTTTAACAGCCGTATAAAAGTCTTAATG
>JAYSYG010000606.1:0-3260 GCA_043716685.1 Sphingobacteriaceae bacterium
TTGTAAATGGGTTTATCTTTTATCATACCGTGTTTTACTTAAGTTTTTTTGAGGCTTTATTTTTTAGTAAGATTAAATTTGAAAATAGCCTTGGTTAAGTCTGGCATAGTATCGCCGATTAAGAATCCAAATGCTTTTAAAGCGTCTACCCTGTCAAAAATTACTTTAGCTATTGCAGTAAGTGGAATGGAAAGAAACATGCCTGCAACACCCCAGAGAGCACCTCCAATCAAAACTACTATAATAGAGACGAGGGCATTTACTTTTACTTTTGAAGCAACGATCAGAGGAACGAGGAAATTATTGTCAATGATCTGGATGATGATGTAGGCTACCAGCACCAATAAAGCACATCCTGGTTCACCGCTTATCAGTCCCATGATCATGGGTAATGAAATGGCCACGATGCCACCAATATAGGGTATGAGGTTAAGAATTGCACCAATTACCCCAAGCAATACTGCATATTTTATTCCTATGATAAGAAGGGCTGTTGAATTCATTGCAGCTACAATTACTAATTCTATTAAAAGGCCAACCAGGTAATTTTGTATTAAAACCCTTGTATTTGCTAATACTTCGGCTACTACTTTATGTTTGTCACTTGAAAAAAGTTTCGCGATAAAGTCTAATAATAAAGGTTTATAGAAAAGGAAAAGAAAAATGTAAACAGGGATCAATAATAGAACAATTAAAATTCCTCCGATAGACGTTACAGTATTTCCAATCATTCCGCCAGCTGTTTTCATTTGTTGGGCTTTTTGCTCAGCTAACCAGGCATTTACTTTCCATTTACCAATATTAAACGTATTTGAAAACCAACTTAAAATTTGGCCGAGCAACTCGTTTGATTTTTGCTTGAGCTGTGGAACAGAATCACTGAACATACTAATCTGCGACCCGATAAAAAATACAATGGCTGCAACCACAATTATAAGAAGTATAACTGCCATGGAAATCGCGATTACTCTGTTGATCTTTTTTCTGGTAAAAAAATTTACCAGTGGATTTAAAAGAATTGCCAGGATCCACGAAAACGTAAGCGGAACAAGTATGTCCTGACCAATATACAAAATGAAGAAAAAGGCCAGAAGGCCCAGGGTTACAGTTGATAATTTTAAATAAAGTGGTAATCTGTCCATAGGCTGTTTTTAGATAGTGTATCTGCAGCAGACTATGCAAATTATATGACAGCAGCCTTGATCTTTATATTTTACTGATAGAAATATTAAGGGTTAACTGCAATAATTATTTAACGGGCGTATTTATTGAGTTTCAGACCGAATCAAAACCTAGGGGATAGTTCCCGTAATTTTAGTAATACCCAGATTGGGTAATTAATTGCTCAAGTAAAAGCGATTTTGTGTTTGTATTTTTGGACAAAACTGAGCGGTGTGTACCCGGCACGTTTTTTTAAAGAAGCGGTTAAAATAAGATTTGTCTTTAAACTTGGGTATATGCTCTGCCTGCATATTGAGCAGGCATTAAATGGCAATGGCTTCCGGATCTGTATCCCACATGCGTATTTCGGAATTAGATTAAGGGGCTTTTGCTGCGTATATTTGCGTTCTAAATTGCACGTACTATGAAAGCATTAAAAGGGAACCTGGTCTTAAATATTTTAGGAGAAAAATGTCCCAAATGTGGTGAAGGGCAAGTTTTTGAAAAAAAGAAGATCTACCAGTTTCCAGTGATGAAGAAAAAGTGCGAAGTGTGCAACTACCAATTTGACAGGGAACCTGGATATTTTATTGGTGCCATGTATTTAAGTTATGGGCTTGCCGTATTGCAGGCGATTATTACTTTTTTGTTGTTTTATTTCCTCTTTCCTTCAGTGCCGGTCTTGTATGTGGCTTTTATTATGGTAGGGGTAATCTTTCTTTTTTCTTTGAAAAATTTTAAGTTAGCAAGGATTATTTATATTCATATTTTTCCGTGGTAGGGAATAGCAAAGGTCGCTCTAACGGAGTAGTTGAGGATTAGTGATTCTGTTAGAATAGTAGGTTTTATGAAGCCAGCAGTTAAAATAAATAAGTTACTGTGCATTCCACCCGCCATCGATTGAAATGGCGCTTCCGGTAATGGTGTTGGAATGTTCTGCAGCAAGCAACAAAGCCATCTGACCAAGTGTTTCCACGCTTACAAATTCTTTAACTGCTTGTTTTAACAGCATGACCTTATTTATAACATCGTCTTCACTCATGTTATGTGCTTTTGCCTGGTCGGCGATTTGTTTTTCCACCAGGGGTGTTTTTACATAACCGGGACAAATTGCATTACAGGTAATATTAAACGGCGCCCCTTCCAGTCCTAACGTTTTGGTAAACCCAACAATACCATGTTTGCTGGCAACGTAAGCGCTTTTGAATTCAGAAGCGTTTAATCCGTGAGCGGAGGCGATATTAATGATCCTTCCAAATTTGCGTTCTTTCATTCCAGGCCATACCGCTTTTGATAAATAAAAAGCAGAGGTAAGATTAATTGCAATGATCGCATTCCATTTTTCATCAGGAAATTCATCGATAGGAGATACATGCTGAATGCCTGCATTATTGATCAGTACATCTATCTTTCCGAATTTTGAGATGCCATCGCTTACCATTTTACGGAGTTCTTCCGGCTTAAGCATATTAGCATTGCTGTACATAATGTCTATGCCATATTCTTTTGCAACTGCATTGGCAATTTCAGGACCGTTTGTTTCGAGTCCGTTAAAAATGATGTTGTAGTGTTTTGTCTTTGCGAATTCGGTGGCGATCCCAAGACCTATTCCGCTTGTGCTGCCGGTTATTAAAACAGTTTTCATAAGAGTATCAATGTTAGTTAAGGGATAAAATTAGGGAACTTAATGCCGGAATTTATCCCTTGCAAATTTACAGCTATTTTTTAAACGCTGATATAATAAAAGCCAGGAAGAAAAATACGTAACGGAGATACAACGATGAAGCTCTGCTTCCTGGTTAGCTCATTATTTTGAGACACGGATTTCACGAATTAAAACAAATGAATGATGTTAATAAAAATTAGTTCCATTAGTGGCAGAATACTTTGAGGCTCTGTCTCGGGGTTATTCATTGTTAACAGCTGGCCTTTGTATTTCCCTCCCTGTGGTCAATCTTATAAATTGAAGCGGTAGATGGCATCAATATCTTCGTTGCCATCATGTATCACACTTAAATCTGTTATTAAACCGCTGTTGATCCCATAAACCCAGCCATGAAGATGCAGCTCCCTTTTTTTCCAGGCTTGTTGTACAATGC
>JAYSYG010000607.1:0-3258 GCA_043716685.1 Sphingobacteriaceae bacterium
AAACCTGGTTATCAGATACTATCAGATCCATGTCGGGTCGGGTTATTGTTTTTACATAAATACTGGTAGATCCTGTGCATATTCCATTGTAGCCGTGAACTGTATAGGTAGTGCTTTCATTTGGAGAAGCTTTTACATTGCTGCCGGAAGGATAATTTAAATTTTCAACCGGAAACCATAAAAAAGAGTTAGCTCCGGTTACTTTCAGATTTGTATTTGCACCGCTGCATATTGTTGGCTCCGAAACAGTAGCATTAAGCACCGGCATTACAATAACAGAAACCATTGCTACCGCCTGGTTCGTGCAGGTATTTAATGTGGACAGGACTGTGTAATTTTGTAGAGTTAAAGGGGTGGCTGTTACAAGTGTTCCGGAACCCGAGGACAATGAACCCGCAGGAGACCAGCTATGCGAAGATCCATTTCCAACAGCGCTTAATGTTACAGAATTTCCTGCACAAACAGTTGTTGTTACCGGAGAAACGGAAACCTCAGGAATAGGAAGAACAACGAGAACAGCATTTTTTACGGGACTCATACATCCATTACTTTCACCAATAACTGAATAAAAGGTGGTTAAAGATGCGTTGGTAACTATACTACTGTGATTACTTCCCGTAACAGTATAACCTGGTATAGGAAGCCAGGTATAATTTGTGGCACCGGAAACATTAAACACATGAATTTGTCCGGGGCAGGCACTGGCAGACGGAGGACTCATTGAAAGAACGGGATTTGGAAACACCATAAATGTTTCCGTTTTAGCAACTGTACATACACCCATTTGTCCTATTAGAGTAGCCGTTATTACTGAGGGTCCGAAAATAAGAGAACCCGTCGGACTTGCATACATAACAGGTCCGTTCGGCCAGCTTACCGTTACGGTATTGCCAGCTAAAAGTGTATAATTTGTGGCGCCGGAGGGAATACACTGGATAATATTGGGTGAGTTATTATAATTCTCAGAACAGATAGTATGACTACCGAGACTCAGCGACAGAACTGGCGGCTGTATAATAGTTACGGTTGCCGTAGCCGTATTTGTACACGAATTTAACGAACCAATTAAGGAATAAACAAGCGTGTTAGGAGGCGAAACACTAATAAATGCCCCATTAGAAGAAGATAACATTCCAGTAGTGGGAGCCCAGGCAAAAGTGTTAGCTGTTCCAAAAGCAGATAAAAAAACTGTAGACCCAAGGCAGACAGTAGAAGTAGCGGGGCTTATAGTAACAGTGGGGATAGGTAACATAGTAATGGAAAGGGTTTGTGTCTGGCTCTGGCATCCGGTATTTCCTCCCATAACGGAATATACAGATGAAGCTGTAGGAGTTATAATAACGTTACTGCCGGCAGTAGTATTTAATCCACTATTTCCTCCCCATAAATACTGTGTGGCACCAGATACCGAAATTGATTTGTTCCCTCCGGGGCAAACATTGGCTGAAGTTTGGGACAAAGTTAAACTAGGGTTAGGAATTATAGAGAAAAAAGCTATAGTTGTACCCTGGCAGGAACCGTTAGACCCAACAAGTGTCGCTGTTGCGAGGGGCGAAAAATTACCGGAAATAGTAACCGGGAAACACGGCATCACTGGCCCATTTGGAGTACTTGTTGAATAATTTGTGCTCGTAAAAAGAGTGTAGTTAAGCGCGCCCGCAGGAGTAAGAGTAATTGATGCAGGAGATCCGTTATAATTGTGCAGGCACACTGTATTGTCGCTAAGCGCCAGGCTTACAGTCGGAGTTTGATTTATGGTAAGCACATTTGTTGCCGTACATCCGCTTAAAACATCTGTTACACTTACTGTATACGATCCCGGTAAATGTACTTTCACTGAATCGGTTCCTGTACCGAATGGCACGCCTGGTCCGCTCCAGGAAACTACGTCGCTGGAAAAAAAATGTGCAACAGTTATCTTGGTTGTATCATTTCCCTGCATACACACAGAACCCGAAGGAGTGAGCTGGGCAAGAACAGGAACCGAATTACTTATTACAGTAGTGTTTAACGTTAACTGGGTTGGAGGGCAACTTCCTGTAATAAGAATACACGAATAATTACCAGGTGTATTTACAACAACAAAAGAATTAGTGGTTGCGCCTACAATTCCCGGTCCAGTCCACGAATAAGTAACCGGGCTTGCAGTTGTGGTTACTGCAAGATTTACAGTTGAACTGGAACAGCTAAGCGTAGCATTTGATATAGTGCTTCCCACAAGGCTGGTAGAAGGGTAACACACCGAACAGGAAGCGAAATCGCCGGGGCTGGAATTAAAGCCAGTAACAGCAGTAAACGTAACTCCTCCTCCACTTATGGTACCAATAAAAAAGTTAGGAGTATTATTGTTCTTCACGTAGATCATGTTGCCAATAATAGCAAAGCCTCCGCCGGCAGATGTATTTGGCATGCCACTGAGGGTGTAGGTGCATTGCAGGGCGCCGCTAGGGTTATACATAGAAAGGCCCTGGTTAGGCGTTGTGGTATTTAACGCATAAAAATTACAGTTGCAGTCCGTTACAAGATCATAAGGCCCGCCACCATTAAAATTACTAAGGGTAGTAAGCAATGAGCCGTTTGTTGAACCATTGTAAGAGTAAACCTGGCCCGTTGATCCGACAAGATTGTATACAGTACTTCCACAGCCGGCAATATTTACCGCAGAAGTATTACCTGTGGAGTGGTTTGTATTTACCCATGCCGTGCCACTCCAGTACCAGTACGTTCCGTTGGAAGTGGTATAAAAAGTCGGACTTAAGGTCCCGCTGTTAATATTGGGCATAAGCGCCAGTCCACTGCCAAAAGTTGGAATATTGGTTAAACCAGGATTAGTTGTAGATAAAGGCAAACTGGGATCATAGAAACTTATAAAGTTACCTCCGTCCATATACACGTAACCATTATTGCAGGAAGGATTTTGCGCAAAACCATATATTCCTGACACGAATAACATCAGGAATATAATTTCGCGTTTTTTCATTTGACGATTTGGGTAGTATAAATATAACTAACCATACCTTCTTTTCATAAAACAAATACCAAACCCCGTAATTAGTTATTGAAACCCGCTTTTGGGTGAGTGAAAAGAAATATGTTTAAATCTTCTAAAAATAGCTCTGAAATAAAATTAAAAAAATTAGCACTTTTATAGGATGGATCACTATCTCGACGAACTTAACACATTACAACGCGCTGCTGCAAAGGCCACGGAAGGCCCGGTTATGATCATTGCAGGCGCCGGCTCTGGAAAAACAAGAG
>JAYSYG010000608.1:0-3244 GCA_043716685.1 Sphingobacteriaceae bacterium
AAAAATCAGCAGATCAGGATGATTGAACAACAAAAACAGATAGAGCTCTTCGATGCCTCGTCGCGCGCCGAAGAACGTGACAAAGAAAGGATAGCCCGCAACCTGCACGACGAAATAAATCCCATGCTCAGTGTTTTGAAACTCAACCTGCAAAAACATAAATTTGATATACTTAAAAGCAGATTTAATGTAGAGCATTTTGAAAACGATTACAAGTGATAGAAAAGATCTCAGAAGGGCTTACAGCTGCATCTTATGAACTGGTGCCTTCGTTTATGATGCGGTATGGACTTTTGAGCTCGCTTGAGGATTATATCCGGGGGCTGAATGGGGGCGACACAGTAAAGGCCGGTTTCAAAACAAACTATACCAAAGCCGAAGACCTGCCTTTCACTAAATCCGAACAACTTAATATTTACAGAATGTGTCTCGAAATTATAAATAACACACTCAAACACTGCGGCTGTAGTTCTTTAACTCTTTCGGTAACTGTTTTAGAAAACTCCTTATTCGTTAAAATTAGTCATAGCGGTAAAGGCATTGACACTTCTGAAATGGAAGACTTTATAAAAACAAGCAGTGGCCTTGGTTTAAAATCACTTAAAGCCCGGGCACTCATTTTAAATGCCGGAATCACTTACATAAAAAAAACAGACAATTCTTTTGTAAGTTTATCCATTCCATTCAGAGCGTGAAAAATTATGAAAAAACCCATTAAAATAGGCGTTGCAGACGACCACCTTTTTGTGAAACAGGGACTTATTTCCTTGTTGAAAGAGTTTGAAGAAGTGCAGGTTGTACTTGACGCAAGCAACGGAAAAGAACTTTTAGAACAACTCAAAAAAGCTAAACCAGATGTTATTCTTCTCGATATTGAAATGCCTGTAATGGATGGTGCCGAGGCATTTGAAAAATTAAAGTCAAAATTTCCTGCGGTCAGGGTTATTATTGTGAGCACACATTATAAAGACTCCTATATTATCGATTTTATTAAAAAAGGCGCTGCCGGTTTTTTAGGCAAGAACACAAGCATTGAAAAAATTGTGGAGGCTATAAAAATGGTACATAAGCAGGGATATTATTACGACAACGCGGTTTCTTTAATTCTGGCCAAAGCCATTTCGCACACGATTGAAAGCCAACCCGAAATACACCGGCCTGACTTACACCTAACCGACAGGGAGATCAGGATCATCCGCCTGATATGTCTGAATAAACCCAGTAGCGAGATCGCAAAACTGCTTTTTATAAGTGTGCGCACTGTTGAGGGACACCGGTTACATATACGCCAGAAAACGAATTGTAAAAATGCAATGGATCTTATTACTTTTTCAATCCGGAGCAATTTGATCAGTATTTCCTGATCTTCTATTTTAATTGATTTAGTAATTGATCTTTTCTGTTTGAGGGCCCTGCAAATACTAAACGGAAAGCTTTTTTCAAAGAGCATTATTCTTATATCGCATTTGTTGTTTTCTTATTTGGGCGTGCCCTCATAAAACAAAAAACTTTCGTTAATTAAATGTGGTAGTTTTTTTGTTTTATTCGGTCGGGCTGTCGCTACTCGCTTTTTTTAAGCGCTGAAAAAGTGCATAAAAAAGAGCTCAAACAAGCCGCTCTATCCCTCACGCGGAAGACTATTTCTTTCGTACTTTTTGCTTGATCAAAAGTACTGCAAAAAATCAAGCCCGGCGATCTTTCCACCCGCTCTTTAATTTTGTAAGAGTCGCTCGCAAAGTAGTCAAGTCCCTTTGCGGAGGCTCTAACAAAATTAAATTCACCATGCATCCGCCTCAGCGCCGGGCATTGCCAGCGCACGATTGGGTTGCTTACGCGATTTTTTAACTTCGCGGTATCTTTTAATAATGCAAAACCACCGTAAAATTCATACGCATACCAAAGTTTTTGTTTTCTTAAATGCGCTACCATTAGCATACCAAAAACAAATCCCCTCTTCACAATTAAAGCGTTACAGACAAATTAATCCAATGGATTATTTTGGATATGAACTCAATCAAATTTTAAATAAAGAAATAGACTGGATCAAGCAATTTGGTGATTTTCCTACAGCAAAAAAAATATCAATTGGTATTTTAAAGCTGTTTGTATTTTTTCGTTCGGTAGTTAAACCTTGTACAGGTTTTAAAAGTGCCTTACGAAAAGAAAAAAATTATATTGTTGAACTGGTACAAAAATTTAAAGATGTCATTCCGGTTCATAAATCAAGTAAACTCTTAGGCCTCGATGAATCTACCCTCCGCAACTGGATTCGGGAGGTACGTGTAGGTTGTTCTGATTTGTTGATTAATATGTGTCGGCGGGTGCATCCCAACCAATTACTTTTGCCCGAAATTAAAAAAAAAGAAACAACTTTTATCAGATGAGGAATTTAATTTTTGGCCTTTACGCTCCTTGTATTATTTTTCTCTAAAAGAAAAATTGGTAAGCATGAGTCAAAGCACCTGGCATAAATACGCTGCCTTTCTAAGTGTGAAAAGACTAAAGCCAAAGACTGCAAAACTAAAAATAATTGGAATAAGAGCCTCAAGACCAAATGAACTTGGCATGCAGATGTGACGTATTTTTTTACACCGGATAGAGTGAAACTTTACATCTACACTGTGATTTATAATTTTTCGCGTTTTCCGCTTTGCGTTAAAGTAAGTGAGAAATTAAGCGGCACTTTTCGTGTGGAAACGTTTCGGGATGCTTTAAAAAAAGCTATGGAAATAACTAATTCTGTTGATGATCTTTTATTGATGACCGATGGTGGCTCAGAGAATTTTAATGGTAGTGCTACAGAATTTTTAAATACCGTTGATACCATTGAAATAAAACACATCAAAGCTTTATCTGATGGCTGGCCAAGTAACTCTATGGTAGAGGCTTTTCATTATGTATTAAAAATATTTTATCTCAATCACATGGATCTTCGAAATTTAACCGCCTTAAATAAAACACTTGATTTTATAGTAAATGATTATGCTTATAAACGACCCCATGGTACTCTTAAAGGTCTTACGCCTTTCCAAGTATACAACGGCCAACGGCCGGACGATGTTCCTTTTGTATCTCAACTCCAAAGTGCAAGAAAATTAAGAATTTTAATGAACCAAAACCATAATTGCACTGGGAAGTGTAATTTGAAATAAAATCTTAAGGGAAAACTGTTAGCCCGTTTTTAAAACCAAAAATATAATTCTGGTTTTTCAGAACAAAATGTAAAACTAAGGAATTAAAAAAC
>JAYSYG010000609.1:0-3236 GCA_043716685.1 Sphingobacteriaceae bacterium
ACAGGCTCAGCAACCGGTGCTTCGACAGGCTCAGCAACCGGTAAGGTTAATGTAGATTACATTTACGAGCCAAGCCAGGAGTACATCGTAAATGAATTAATACCCCGTTCGGTTAAAACACAATTTTATAAAGCTTTATTAGATTCTTTTGCAAGTGAGCATGGCGCACGTATGACAGCTATGCACAAAGCAACCGATAATGCCAAGGCCATGCAGCGTGATCTTAAGATCATGTACAACAAAGCACGCCAGGCTTCTATTACCAAAGAGATCCTTGAGATCGTTGGTGGAGCAGAAGCTTTAAAAAGCTAGTTCATTTAAAAATTTTTTGATTTTCAAAAGGTCTTTTTTTTGATGAACGGCGTTGGACATAAATAACACTAATTGGTACCTAAACACTATTAAAAACGAGTTAGTTTGTCGTATTTTGCACCACAATCTATTCTTTAAAAAAATTAAATGGCAATCCTTATATTTTTAGTCCTTCACTGGTACCTTTCGCTTTTCGGTCAAACTTTTTTTCTTCACCGTTACGCTGCGCATAAAATGTTCACCATGTCTCCTTTTTGGGAGAAGTTTTTTTATATTTTTGCCTGGGTAACGCAAGGTTCTTCTTATCTGAACGCAAGGGCTTACGCTATTCTTCATCGCATGCACCACGCATACAGTGATACAAAAGAGGATCCGCATACACCACATTTTTTCAAGGAAGTATTTACCATGATGATGCACACTAAAAAAGTGTATAACGATGTGTTAAACAAACGCGTAACCGTAGATCCAAAATTTGACAGGAACTATCCTGAATATCCTGTAATTGATAAGATAGCAGATAGTTGGTATACTCGCTTAAGCTTTGCGGCACTTTATATTGCTTTTTATGCGGTTTTCGCCACACAGTGGTGGATGTTCCTTTTCCTGCCAATTAACTTCTTAATGGGGCCAATACAGGGCGCTATTGTGAACTGGGCAGGACATAAATACGGGTACCGTAATTTCGACAGCGCCGATCATTCTAAAAATACGTTGCTATGGGACTTTTTACTTATGGGAGAATTGTTTCAGAACAACCACCATCAGGCAGGCTCAAGACCTAATTTTGCAGCTAAGTGGTATGAGTTTGATCCTGCTTATCCGATCATTCTTCTTTTTAACAGGATTGGTATCATTAAGCTCGTGCGAGCTTAGTTAAGTAATTATTCTACAAAGCCGGAACGTATTGGCATAATTATGACATGACTCCTAATTTCTGTCACCTCTAGCCTTGATTCCCCACAACGAGCCGATTTTCCCCAGTATTTAACAAAAAAACTCTTGCGAATTCCCCACTTCAATTTGCTGCGAATATCTGCTAAGCAGTAAATTTGTTTATGCACGAGTATAGACACAAGTGTTGGAGTTTGATAAAACTGCCTCTACTAATTTCCGTTATGGCCGTAGGCCTGAGTAATTGCACTGTTTACACAATAAACAAAAGTGACCTTGAAAACAAGTTAAGGCCTAAGGAGAACACACATTCTTCTAAAAGGGGACTTAACCTGCTCACGGCCATGCACAGTAAAAATTACACAAACACTATCGACACATTAAAATGTGCCGACCCGGTTGGACAAGTTAGAACTAAACGCTTTAATTATGATTCGAAGATCACAGTGGTGACGAGTCAAAACAAAGAGATTAAATTCTACGTGAAAACCCTGTACATCTGGAACGAACAGTACCTTGTGGGAGAACGCACAACCCTGAGTATCTATGGCCCAAACTACTTTTTGGTTAAGCTGAGTGATATCTTACGGTTAGAAGTGAAGAAGCCCTGGTTTTAGGCCAATGATTACTCAGAAGTAAAACAGATTCTCTTAAATATTTTTTTGAGTGGGGTTAATAATTCCTAACTTTAAGGGATGCGTAATCTTCTGCTTTTCATAAGCTTTATTCCGGCATATACTGCATTTGCTCAGTCGCGTGAAATAGACAGTCTAAAATCCAGGCTAAAAAAGGAAATCTTTTCAGACACACTTCGCATTATCGATTTGAACGAACTTGCCTGGCAATGCATTGACTACTCGGCAGATTCAGCAGAAAAATATAGTGAGTTGGCTTTGAAGCTTTCCTACGAACTTAATTACCTGAACGGTATTATCGACGCAAAAAACACACAGGGAATTTTATACCGGTACACCAACGAGCCCGAGAAAGCGATCAAATTGTACGAAGAGATTATCAGGTTTCGTAAAGAACAAGGACGCCTGGATAGGCTTACGGGTGCCTATTCCAATCTGGGCTCAGTGTATTTTGAAAAGAGTGATAATGCCAATGCTCTCCGCTATTATCTTAAAGCTTACGATAACGCAACGGAATTTAAACAGACCGATAACCAGCTTGTACTGCTCAATAACATTGGGGCGGCGTATAAATCGTCCGGACTAAGCGAACTGGCCATTGAGGCGTTTAAAAAGGGGCTCGATTTGAATAAAGTAAAAAAGGATGACTTTCAGGAAGCGCAATTTTATGTGAACCTGGCTACCGTATATGATCAGCTAGGCTACTATAAGGAATCTACAAAGTACGAGAAATACGCCTATGACATTTTTAGGAAAACGGATAAAGTACGTCAACTCAGCGTTGTGCTTTACAATCTTAGTATCAGTATGCGCCAACTTAAAGATTACAAGGGTACCGAAGCTATTCTGAAAGAAATGCAGCAGGTGGCTGACCTCCTAAAAGAAGATCAATACTATGCGGCGCTGCATCACACAAAGGCCAATTATTATATTGAGATCGGGCAAAATTTAAGGGCTTTGAAAGAAATTGAACACTCCCTGGCTTTAACGGATACAACGAATGAACTTCTCGACTATGGCAACCGCCTTTTGGTAAAAAGTAATGTGTACCAAAGGCTGCGTGAGTATTCTAAATCGATGGAATACTGCAATAAAGGTCTTGCAATTGTTCAACAAGAGGAAGACCTGCACCAGCTTGCCAGCGCTTATTATTCAAAATCAGAGATATACCAGGCCCTGGGTGATTTCAAATCTTCACTCCTTTATTATCAGCGCGCCGGCAACTTAATGGATTCAATTAATACAGAAACTTTCAACACAAAAATGGCGACTCTTAATTCGTTGAATGAACTCGATAAAAAAGAGAAAGAACTCCGACTTTCTATTAAAGAAAAAGAAAGTATAGAAGCGAAAAACAAACAACAATCTGTAATGCTTATTGGAAGTGTGATTATT
>JAYSYG010000610.1:0-3236 GCA_043716685.1 Sphingobacteriaceae bacterium
TATCAAGAATATCGACGGAACACTGCCGCAAACAGCCTTGTCAGTATATCCAAATCCTGCAGGTAACCTTATCAATATTCCTATGAACGCTGAAGGAACAATTCATATCACTGCCCGTATCTATGACATGCAGGGCCGTCTGCTGATTGAAAATATAAGGGTACTTGAAGGAGGAACACCACTCAGTGACCTTGATATTTCTGGTCTGAACACTGGCCCCTACTTTATAAGACTCGAGGATGACCGTAGTACAGTTTATCCGCTCTTGAAGTTTGTAAAGGAGTAAGCCAAAAAATAGATCCCTAAAAAGGAGATAGTTTCGAAAGCAGAAAAGCGGACCGCCAATTCATGCAGGAGCCGCAGATCGTAAGATCTGCGGCTCCTTTTTTATGTTTGAAATTTTTACGAATAAAGGGATTTCGTGATGATCCCTTGTTTCTGCCTTCTGATTTGTTTACCAGTTTTTGACAAACTTGCTCACTTCAATCGTATTATCATTGAGTTGTGCATGTATAAAATATACGCCTTTCTCTAATTGTGAAGTGTTAAACCTTACAGCGGTTTCATCTTCAGTTTGAGTAACGTTAATTTTGCGTCCGTTTATGTCATAAATTAAAACACTTTTATATTGTTTTGTATGATTCGTTAAGCTGATTGTTTCATTCAAAGGATCCATCAGTACCAGGCTGGGGTTTTGTGTTGAAGATGTTACCCTATCATTACTGTTAAGGCTTCCCGGGTCATCTGCGGAGCAAATTTCCAAATCAGCAAACGTATTAACATTTTGGATCCATGCTTTGCTCATCGAAAAACTATTGGATCTTACATGGGTATCGTTACCCAAAAAACCGGGCCCGGGCGTTGAATTAGTGTTAGATATTTCGTAATTGCAGGTTGTAATTCCATCGTAGTACGCTTTAAAAATGCAATAATCGTTATTACCGAAACCAGGGCTAACAGTGTTGGTGAGCCCGAAAAGACTGATCCCGTCGGGGCCGGTTAAGTTTCGCTGATCTATGCTGGCTACATATTCACTAAGGCCGGTACCGTAAGTAAATCTTGAACTACACAAACCTGTGTTCCCGTCTATCTTATATACTTCAATGTCTGACTGACCAATGGATCCCACTACAGTTTGACCTGCTGCATATACTTCGGGCCGACCGCTTGTATTTATACGTTCCAGTATATCGATGCAATAATTATTTTGAGAACCGAAATAAACGTAATCATGCTGGGTGTTCCAAATATTGGTTAGGGTGTTGTCAAATCTTAAAGTCCAGGAGTCGAGAGAACTGATGACACCTGTACGGCCTCCTACAACATAATCACCATTGGAAGTAGGCGCAATACATGTGAAAGCATCGTGGTTATTTGTACCATAAATTGCAGTACTGCTTGCCACATTTCCGGTAGTGGCATCAAGCTTCATAATATAGGCATCTTCAAGACTTGAGATGTTTCTTTGATTATAACCAACTACGATTAACTCATTGTTGGTTACATCTTCCAGAATATCATAGGCAGACTCGTTAATACCATTCACTTTATAAAGCCCGGACCAGATGATATTTCCGTTTAACGCATCTATTTTCAAAACCATTGTATAAATGATCGAATTCGCTGAGCACAAACCTGAAATATAGAGTTCGTTTCCGGTAGATGACAATCTTATGTTCCGGATAACATAGGAAGAGCGAGAGCCGGGAATTTCATAGGTTCTAATATTGTAGAGTGGGGCTACCATTGGATTGCCTCTATCGTCGGTAGGGGCATAAAATATAAATTGACGTAAGGAAGTACTGTTCTCGTTGATTACACCAACAATACCAAATCGGGTTGGGTTAATTTCTGCAACAAATGCCTGCCTTACCGGCATATTAACGGATAAGGAACTGCTTTGATAAAGTTTGTAATTGTTTTTGAAATAGGGACTGCCCGTTGCAATACCGGCTATGTCGGTTCGCATCATTGAAGCGTAAGTGCCTCCACCATTGTTGCGTGTTCCGCCAAGCAGGAATCCGTCGCCGGTTTGCGTTGTGTTCATCCCAGAACTTACTTCTTCGAAATCGGTTGAGCCATAGATGTGCTGAAAATACTGTGCTTTGACAGTAAACGTAGTTAGTGCTAACGCAGTGATGATTAGTTTTTTCATGATTTCTGTTGTTTTTAGTTTTATTGTTTTAGGTTTTTTTTGTCAATTATTTTAGAAATGAATGGATTTGGGTTTTGATTAGTAAGTGTTCTTGATTACGAAATTAGATTGCCGGAACAACTATTGAAAACCACGGGCTAAATTTTTAGCACGACAAGAACTAAAAAATTGATTTTGCAACGTGTTTATGTTATTTCCTTATTTTCTGAAATATTTATTGTCCCAAGGCTTGAGCTCACCTGCAGCCGAAGGGCAACTGGTAATTACATTTCCGCTTCTAAATGTCTGGTCACTACGGGACCTATAATCCGAATACCAAGGTTTTTTTCGCTCGTAAAATTTTGGTTTTATGACTCAATAAATTAAAGCGCCTGTAATCAAATAGTTGTATATTTTAAATTGTTAGTAAATGTGAACGAAATCCCTTTTTTTTGTTCTCAGATTTTTAGCATAACAATACCATGTCAAAATTAATTCAGGTTTTACGAAAAGTAGCTCCATTAACAGACGAAGAGGGTGAAAAACTAATGAAAATTACCAAAACGATCCAACTCCAGAAAGGAGGTTTGTGGATCGAATCTGGAAAGAAAAATGATATGATGGCCTTTATAGAAGAAGGATATTTGAGGAAATATTATGTAAAAGACGGGGATGAAATTACGGATTTCTTCTATTTTGAGAACGATATTAGTTCCGATCTTCCATCCATACTTAGTAATTCGTTGCCGCATGCCAATGCTGTAGCCATGAAAAAAACCACCTTAACGGTATTCTCCTATCACGAGTTTAATAAACTCTGTGAAGCGGTCCCTGCTTTTGAACATTTACATCGCCTTGTATTTCAATATACGTTCTTACGTTTTTATAACAGAACTATGGCATTTATTTTAAAAACACCAAAAGAGCGTTATGATGATCTGGTGGCGAACAGTCCAGAGGTATTGCAAAATGCTACACAGTACCACATTGCCTCCTATTTAGGCATAAGTCCGCAACACCTAAGCCGTCTCAGATCGGAATTTTAATTTCTAATATGTGTCAACGCTATGTTTGGCGTAGCCCCTGCTATGCAAGTACTAAT
>JAYSYG010000062.1:0-2409 GCA_043716685.1 Sphingobacteriaceae bacterium
AAAAAGGCATTGAATATCTTAAACATTATGCAATGCCAGAGTCTTTTGATTATGCATTTGATACCAAGCTTTATAAACAAGGAAGACGATCAAGAATAAGTACTCCCGCTATGCGTGAGTTTAATGTAAAGGTATTTGCGGCTCGTAAGTTTTCCCGGCAGCATTGGTCAAACGTAACGGTTAAAGACAGATACGAAACCCAGAAATGGATAAAATCCACAGGAGAATTTTCTGATGAATCTATCTTTGTATTTAACCTCGGTTTAATATCGGTTGGCGACGTGTAGAAATATATTATGAGGCCAACTTTAATTCTCAGTATGGCAACAACATTTTTTATGCGAATGGTCCCTGGCCCCAAATTGACCTGCGACTATAATTTTATTTGCAGGATGGATAAGTGTATAAAAGAGGCAAAGTTTATATTGCCCGTAAATATAGATTCGGAGCAGGTATACACTTCAAAAGTTGACTACGAAAGCTATTGGCTGTGTACCACTAAAATACAATTCCATGAATTGCGGCCAAACAACTATCCCTTGAATGCGTTTCAGGCGCAGACATTACCCCATGTATGCGCAGATTTTGGGTACTACCGCTCTATAGTTAATTATTCGGATAACCGGTATTCCTTTACAAAAACACCCAAACCTAAAAATTACCAGTGGTTAATAATAGCAGACACAAACGTAAAAGACCAGGTAAGGATCTATGATAAACAGACAACCATTATTCATAAATTTTTAAATACACTGCCCCCCGCAGGCACAGATTCACAAAATGTAATTTTTTTCAAAGCTCTGGCCGATACCTTTAACAACTTCAGGTACATTAGCCCAAACCATTTGTATTACAATGAATCAAACTTATACGAGCTTTACAGCGGCGACCATATTTTAAAGAGGCGACTCGCAGGACACACACTCTGGATTGTATACAGATATAATTAAGGAAAACAAAGTATTCTATTACCTGGTTAATATACAGGATAAGCGTTTTGGAGAACATGAAATGTACAGGCGATCTCATTATGCATACGAACACAATCTTATGGCCTTACCACAGGGAGATTCATTCGTGTATTTTATGCCCAGAAGTGAGGGGCTTAAATATTATCCAGATGAATTGCCTTTTTATTATGAGGGCGTGCAGGCAGCGCTGATTCCTAAATTTTCAACATGGTACGGTAAACAAAGAAGCCAAACATTTTAAATTCGAAAAAACCAGGCAAAGCACGTTTACTGAAAATACAAGAATAGAGGATGCCACAATAAAAATTCTCATGGATAGTTTTCTTATGCGTTCCACAGGTAAAGTGAGCTTATCCGGACAATTCTCGACGATTCTCAGACCTTTGTACTTAAATGAGTGGATTGATTCAACGGTGTCGCCGGGTTACTTTAAACGGTGCGTAGATAAGCCTGGCGCTATAACAAAAAAGGCTCTGCTTTCTTCAAAAAAAACCTTTCCTTTTCGTCATGTTTTTGGTTGTGCACAGAAAATGAACTTTAAAGACACAAACAAACTTAGTTTGAAAAACTGGTTCTCTTTTGTTCTTTCAAGAAAGGAAATTCCGCAAAAGCCCGAATGTGATTATTATTTTGATTTCGACTTTTCTGACGCCTACACCTTCAGTATTGATTTTAACAGGCCGGTAGAAATAAAAAATAAAGAGGCTTTTACCAGTAAAATAAACAATGAGTATTTTGAGCTTGAAAGCGGAATCTTTAAAAACCAATCCACTTATCTTTTAAGTGTGAAGGTGGCCGTGAAACAAAGCTATATTCCTTTGGAAAAAGCAAACCTCTTAATGGATCTGCTTGAACAACTGGATGAGCTTAATAACTTTACCCTTGACCTGGTTAAAAAGTAAGCCTTATTTAGCCAGGATCTTAAACTCAGTTCTCCGGTTATTTTGCCGTCCTTCTTCAGTATCGTTTTTATCAATGGGAGCACTTTCGCCATATCCTTTTGGTATGAGACGGGAAGGGGAGATGCCTTTTGCGATCAGATAATCGACCACAGAATTAGAACGCGAAAAACTTAAGCGTGTGTTATATTCATCTGAACCAACATCATCTGTATGGCTTGACAATTCTATTTTTACACCAGGGTTATCTTTAAGAAGCTTTATTAAACGGTTGAGTTCGTTTTGTGATTCGGACCTGATCGTTGATTTGTCAAAATCAAAAAAGATGTTTTTCAAAACAATTGTATTCCCTACTTCCAGCTTCTTCAAAACAATATCAAGGTTAAACTCCTGAAAATCAGCCGATTCTGGTAAATTGAAATTTTCAGAGTGAAATAAATATCCCGTGTTTTTTACGGCGAGGCCATAGTTCCTGCCGCTTGGAAGGGTTACGAGGTATTTACCAGTACTGCTGTTAGACTTAAAAATTGCAAGAATTG
>JAYSYG010000611.1:0-3229 GCA_043716685.1 Sphingobacteriaceae bacterium
GACATCGAACGCCTTGTTACCTTCCCGGTCGAGCAGTCAGTTACAAGGATTCCGGGTGTTGAAGAAATTCGTTCTTTTTCACGTTTTGGGCTGAGCGTTGTAACAGTTGTGTTTAAAGACAATATTGATGTGTATTGGGCAAGGCAGCAGGTAACCGAAAAACTCACCGAGGTTAGAAACCAGATTCCTGCCGGAGTGGGGATCCCTGAGTTAGCACCGGTAACAACGGGTTTAGGTGAAATATACCAATACGTGATCCATCCAAAAAAAGGGTATGAAAAAAAATACGATGCCATGGAACTTCGTACCATTCAGGATTGGCTGATACGGCGTCAATTGTTGGGAGTGCCGGGAGTTGCCGATATTAGTAGCTTTGGAGGCTACCTGAAACAATATGAGGTTTCACTTGATCCCAATAAACTGAAGGGTATTAATATTTCCATTGCGGACGTATTTACTGCGCTTGAAAAAAACAATCAAAATACCGGGGGCGCTTACATTGATAAAAAGCCTAATGCGTATTTTATTCGTAGTGAAGGATTAATCGAAAACATACGTGACATTGAAGATATTGTTGTAAAAAATACCGCGAATGGGACACCAGTATTAATAAAAGACATTGGTGAGGTGCGTTTTGGTCATGCTGTTCGGTACGGTGCTATGACACGTAATACGGACGGGGAAATGGTTGGTGCACTTGTATTAATGCTCAAAGGCGCAAATGCTTCAAAAGTAATTGCCGATGTAAAGCGCCGTATTGAAGAAATTCAAAAAATATTGCCGGAAGGTGTGAGTATAGAACCCTTTCTTGACAGGACCAAACTGGTAAACAATGCAATTAGCACAGTAACCCGCAATCTTGCGGAGGGAGCATTGATCGTTATTTTTATTCTGGTTTTATTCCTGGGAAACTTTCGTGCAGGTTTAATTGTTGCTTCTGTTATTCCATTAGCTATGTTGTTCGCTATCGCACTGATGAATGTATTTGGTGTCTCAGGAAACCTGATGAGTTTGGGAGCCATTGATTTTGGCTTAATTGTAGATGGTGCAGTTATTATTGTAGAAGCAACCCTGCATCATTTAGGTTTGAAACAACTAAACAAACGGCTTACACAAAATGAAATGGATCAGGAAGTGTATGAATCTGCCAGCAAAATAAGAAGTTCCGCTGCTTTCGGAGAAATTATCATCCTTATCGTTTACCTTCCTATTCTTGCCCTTGTTGGAGTGGAAGGTAAAATGTTTAAGCCTATGGCACAGACTGTTTCCTTTGCAATTCTTGGCGCATTTATTCTTTCACTCACTTATGTGCCTATGATGAGCGCCTGGTGCCTGAGTAAAAATATGAACCATAAAAGAACCATATCAGACAGGCTGCTTGATTTTTTCCATCGCTACTATAATCCTGTTATTAATCGCGCGCTGAAAAAACCTGTACTCATTATTTCGTGTGCAGTGGTTCTTTTCCTTATAAGTTTAGGTGTATTCACCCGTTTGGGAGCTGAGTTTTTGCCCTCACTTGACGAAGGAGATTTTGCTGTGGAAACACGGGTTCTTACAGGAAGCAGTCTTTCCGAAACAATAGACGCTGCACAAAAAGGCTCGAAAATTCTTTTGGAAAGATTTCCCGACGAAGTAAAAGAAGTGGTGGCCAAGATCGGCTCTGCGGAGATCCCCACAGATCCTATGCCGATTGAGGCCTGTGATCTTATGGTTATTTTGAAAGATAAATCGGAATGGAAAAAAGCGTCTGATAAAGATGAGTTGACTGAGAAAATGACAGAAGCCCTGCAGGATATACCTGGCGTTACTTTTGGATTTCAACAGCCGATACAAATGCGCTTTAATGAATTGATGACAGGGGCAAGGCAAGACGTGGTGATTAAAGTATATGGCGAAGATCTTGATATGCTTGCGGCTTACGCGAATAAAATTTCAAAGATCATTCCGGCAATTGAAGGAACCAGGGATATTTACGTCGAAAAAATAACCGGCCTTCCGCAAATTGTGATCAAATACAAAAGAGACCAGATCGCAAAATTTGGAATGAATATTGAAGAAATAAACCAAACCATTAACGCAGCATTTGCGGGACAACGTGCGGGAATTGTTTACGAAGGTGAAAAACGTTTTGACCTTGTGGTGCGCTTAAGTGATGAGAGCCGTAAAAATATTGAGGACGTCGCCGATTTGTACGTGCCAACACCAAACGGTCTGCAGGTGCCTTTGCAGCAGGTGGCTGACGTAAATTTTATTGTTGGACCAAATCAGATTCAACGGGACGATGCCAAACGCAGAATTATTATAGGGTTTAATGTACGTGGCAGAGACGTTGAAAGCATAGTAAAAGAGCTTCAGTCAAAAATCAGTGAACAGGTGCATTTTGCCCCGGGTTATTATCCCACTTACGGAGGCACTTTTGAAAACCTGCAGGAAGCAAGAGGTAGATTAAGCATCGCGGTTCCGGCCGCACTATTATTGATCTTACTTCTGCTTTATTTTACATTCTCCTCTCTGAAACAAAGCCTTGTTATTTTCACTGCCATTCCACTTTCTGCAATTGGAGGCGTATTGGCGCTTTGGGCAAGAGATATGCCGTTTAGTATTTCAGCCGGCGTAGGGTTTATTGCGTTGTTCGGAGTAGCAGTATTGAATGGGATCGTCTTGATCTCGGAGTTTAACAGGTTAAAGAAAGAAGGCGTAACAGATGTTCCTGAAAGAATCCGTAGGGGCACACGGGTACGTTTGCGTCCTGTAATTATGACGGCCGCAGTTGCCTCTTTAGGATTTTTACCGATGGCACTCTCGCATGGCAGCGGGGCAGAAGTTCAAAAACCATTGGCCACTGTAGTGATTGGCGGTTTATTAACGGCTACACTTCTCACTCTTATTGTTTTACCATGTATCTACTTATTAGCCGAAAGAAAAATGAAAAAAGTAAATTCAATTAATTCATCCGCCATTTTTGTCGTTGGATTCTCTTTATTAATGTTTACTGCCAATGCTCAAACCCAAATAATAACACTGGATAACGCAGTGAGCATTTCCTTACAAAACAACCGGAATCTTCAGTCGGTAGCTATGGAGAAAGAATATTTGCACTATCAAAAAGGAACAAGTACACAGCTTCCAAAAACCGAGGTAAACTTAATCCATGGGCAGTACAATAGTTTTTACAAAAAAGACAATAATATAACGATCAGCCAGATCATTCCTTTTCCAACAGTAT
>JAYSYG010000612.1:0-9788 GCA_043716685.1 Sphingobacteriaceae bacterium
GAGCCTTCTGAAGATCCATCCGTAAGTGATTTGCGCCGAGATGAAAACTGATCAATAAACACATCATGAATGTTACTTTTGTCATGGCGTTTTGTTTACATCATAACTCTGGTGAATTGTTTTGGTTACAATATATTTTGTAATTTGCTTTTGCAAAGAAATTTATCTTCCTGCAAGATCACATGGTAAAGAAATTTTTCCTCCTTATTTTTATTTGTAGCGGTAGCGTTTTTAGTCAGAACCTCGATTTTAAAATTCTTAGAGCAATTAATAAAGGGGAAATGCCTGCATGGGATAAGGGTATGAAAGTTTTGTCGAATACAGTCAATCCTCTTATACCAGTCACCGTTATTGGCATCTGGAGCCATGGGTATTTTACCAAAGACCAAGTAATGATGCGCAATGGTTTTAAAAGTGGCATTACAATTGGATTTGCCGCATTGGTTTCCGCTGGATTAAAAGGCCTGGTGGACAGAGAGCGGCCCTACAAAAAATACCCTGGCGAAATTATACAACGTGTGCATACTGGCCGTTATTCTTTTCCCAGCGGACACACTACGTCTGCG
Organism: Sphingobacteriaceae bacterium; assembly: GCA_043716685.1. Taxonomy (GTDB): domain Bacteria; phylum Bacteroidota; class Bacteroidia; order B-17B0; family Aurantibacillaceae; genus Aurantibacillus. The sequence continues at coordinate 567 of JAYSYG010000612.1, forward strand.
TTTGCGATGGCAACCGCTCTGACCCTGAGTTATCAAAAATGGTACGTTGCGCTTCCTGCTTATGCTTATGCAGGAATGGTAGGCTACTCGCGGATGCGATTGGGTGTTCATTTTCCAACGGATGTACTCGGCGGAATGGCAATCGGGATAGGCTCAGGTATACTCGTATGGCAACTGGACCGGTTGATTAATGATAAATAAGGTCACTTTGAAAATCTGGATAATACTTCGAGTAATCGATCAATCTCCTCTTTTGTATTAAATGCATGAATAGAAAAGCGAACGCGTTCAGCGCCGGGCTTTACGATCGGGCTTTTCATGATCCTAGCATGAATGTTTTTACTTTTTAGCTCCCGGTCCAAACGGTCCACCTGCTCGTTACTTCCAACATGAACTGTATGAATTGCACTTTGGCTTTTTACGCAGTTTTTAATTGCCGCTGCTTTGGTGTAGAAATAAGCGATATTGCTTTGAAGAAGATCTTTTTGGTCTGTCTCTATCAATAATTGATAAGAATGCTTAATTGCTTCAATGCTGTAGTAAGGTAAGGCTGTTGTATAAATAAAGGTGCGCGAAAAATTGATCAGGTAGTTTCGTAAGATCTCACTGCCAACTATGGCAGCACCATGACAGCCCATTGCTTTTCCATAGGTATAAATTCTGGCGAAAATTTTCTTTTCAATGGAAAGTGCATTGCAAAGTCCCCTGCCCTGCTTACCAAAAACGCCAATGGCATGTGCCTCATCCACGATCAGGAAAATGTTCTTAAAATCCTGGCAGATCTCTACCAACTCTAATAATGGAGCGGAATCTCCATCTAAAGAATATACGCTTTCCACCACCACATAAATGTTCTCAAAATTTTTAAGATGCCTGTGAACTAGTTCTTCCAGGCCTTCCATATCGTTATGCTTAAACTTATAATGTGTGGCATGACTGAGTCGTATTCCGTCATAAATAGATGCGTGGATCAATTCATCATAAAGGATCAGGTCTGTTTTCTGGGCCACACTAGATAGAAGACCTACGTTTGCATCGTAACCCGAATTAAAGATCAATGCGCTCTGAGCATGATGAAACAATGCAATTTGTTTTTCCGCCTCTTCAATCATACGGCTGTTACCGCTAATTAAGCGCGAGCCTGTTGCACCAAAATACCCCGGTTGTCTCTCTCCGCCTTCAGCAACCGTAGGATGCAATTTTGCGTCCAAAAGTCCAAGTTTGGAAAAACCCAGGTAATCATTGCTGCAAAAATCAGTTTCAGGGAAGGAGTAAGTCAGTTTTCTCAACAGACCATTTTGCTCACGTTCAGCAAGTGCCTTTAGTAAATACGTTGGATGGTGATACAATGACATTTCCGGCGGTTCAGATTATATCAAATATAAGTATTAGAATCGACTTTTAGAAACGGGTATTTGCCGGTCTAGCCTGAAAGGGTTTCTGACCATACTGGAACCTCGTCAGGATTAACAATAATTTAGGGTTAACTTTAAACTACTCCATTTTATACTCTATCCGGCCGTCCCGCATGGTCAAAGTTCTGTCGGCCATTTTTGCCAGCTCTGCATTGTGGGTGACTATAACAAAGGTTTGTTTGAAATTGTCCCTGAGTTTAAAGAACAAATGATGTAGTTCTTCAGCGTTTGTACTATCGAGGTTTCCGCTGGGTTCGTCAGCAAAGATCACTTTAGGATTGTTGATGAGCGCCCTTGCTACCGCCACACGTTGCTGTTCGCCGCCACTTAACTCAGAAGGCTTGTGGCTGATCCTATCGCGCAGATTGAACAATTCCAAAAGCTCCTGCGCTCTTTTTTCGGTTTCCTTCTTACTTTTATTGGCGATCAAAGCCGGGATACAGACATTTTCAAGGGCCGTAAACTCTGGTAATAATTGATGAAACTGGAAAACAAATCCAATATTCTGGTTCCGGAATGCAGCCAGTTTTTTATCACTTAGTTTAGAAACCTCCTCGTTGTTAATACTCACACTTCCGGAAGTTGGACGGTCAAGTGTTCCTAAAATAGTAAGCAGGGTGGTTTTACCGGCCCCTGAGGAGCCAACAATAGAAACGATTTCGCCTTGTTTTATTTCCAGGTCAACACCCTTTAATATTTCAAGCTTATTAAATTTTTTATGAATATTATTTCCAACGATCATTCTTAAGACAAATATAAATAGCACATAAAGGTAATCACTAAAATGCCAAGAACATCTAAAACAATACCGACACGGAGCATGTCGCGGATCTCTATTTGCCTGGTACCAAAAACAATAGTATTCGCAGCTGTTGCTACCGGGAGCATAAATCCAAGTGACGAAGCAAACGTAGCAGGCATCATTAGCAGGAGTGGTGCAACTTCCAGGTCTTTTTGAAGCGCGATCATCACGGGTATAGCTAACTGTATACTCGCAATGTTGGAGGCAAATTCGCTAATGACCGTAACGACCATACAAATCCCCAAAATGATAAGCAGAGGATGAACCCCCTTTAAAATGCTGAGACTTACAGCAAGCCATTTGCTGAGTCCCGAAACTTCAAAGCCGTAAGCAAGGGCGAAACCTGAGCCAAACATCAGGATGATATCGTAACGGAGTTTTTTAGCGTCCTCCCAGATGAGTAGTCCTTCACCCCGGTTCATTTTTGAAGGAACTAAAAATAAAGTAACAGCTGCCAGCAAAGCAACAAACGCATCGTCAACAAAAGTGGGAGCAACAAATATGTGGTTCCAGCCCTTAAATTTTACAGCACCAAGATCAATATCGGCACGCGTAAACCAGAGCATAATGCAGGCAATAAAAATGCCAAATACCCATTTTTCTTCATAAGAAAATTTGCCAAGACTGTGGTAAGACTTTTGAAAAAAAGACTTTTCGATTTTCAATTCTACTTTTTTTCGTAAAAAATAAAAATTGAGAACAAAAAAAGTAAGCGCTAGAAATGTAAAGGAAATAGGATAGCCAATGGCGCTCCATTTTAAGAAATTAAGATCTGTGTTTAAAGGAAAGGCTTCTTTGTATGCTTTAAAAAAATACATGTTTGGCGGAGTTCCAACAGGGGTGGCCAATCCGCCAATAGTTGCCGAAAAAGCGAGTCCCAGCAAAAGTGCGGCGGCAAATTTTCCAGAATTTTTTTCAATGTAATGTTTTGTTTCCTGGATAAGGGCAAATACTGCTCCGAACAACATCATGGTTGTAGCTGTATTACTGATCCAGTTGCTGATAAGATAGGTAGAGAGCATTACGCCGAACAAAACTGTAGAAGGTTTGGTGCCAACAACCGATAAGATCTTTAACGCGATACGTTTGTGAAGATGCCATTTTTCAATAGCAAAGGCCAGCATAAAACCGCCTATAAATAAAAAAATAATACTATCACTGTATTGTTGTGAAACCGTTTTACAATCTGCAATTCCTAAAACAGGAAGCATTAAGACCGGGATCATAGCTGTAACGGCAAGACTTACGGCTTCTGTAAACCACCATACGCACATCCATACGGTAATTCCTGCCATAAACGTAACCTGTTTATTGTTTACATCCAGTTCGGCAAAAAGCCAGATAAGTACTGCCAACAAAGGGCCAAGTAACTGAGAAATGTATTTTTTAGATGTACTCAAAACACAATTATTGCTAATCAATTCATGAAGATAATTTAATTATCGGTACCGGTTAAATAAATTGTTAATTTTGTTTATTATGGCAAATATTGTAGCCCTGGCTAAAAAATCAATGGACTTTGTATCTGACAAACTCTGGAAGATCCGCTTGAATAAAGTTGAAAAACGCCAGGGACTGTTTATTCGAAATTTACGAATTCTCTCTTTAGCCTTTAAGGGATTTAAGGAAGACAACTGCCTTACCTATGCTACAGCGCTTACTTTTTACACCTTGTTTTCCATTGTTCCTATTCTTGCTCTCATTTTCGCAATAGCTCAGGGTTTTGGCTTTGAACAAAACCTTCAGGCACTGGAAGAAAGCATGAAAAAAGATTACTCCGAATACGCTGATATTCTTACAAACGCTTTTATTTATGCAAAGTCTATGTTATCCACTACAAAAGGTGGTGTGATTGCGGGATTCGGTATTGTGTTATTGTTATGGAGTGTTATGCAATTGCTAGTGAATATCGAAACAAGTTTTAATGACATCTGGGAAATTACGCGTGGCCGCACCTGGGTAAGAAAAGTTACAGACTACTTAACGATCATGATGGTTGGTCCTATTCTCTTGATCATTTCCGTAGGCTTAACAGTTTCATTGCAAACCAAACTTGGCAGCAGTGAAGTGTTGGGCGTTGTCGGCGCCTTTTTTATAAAAGTGCTTGCATTTTTGCTCTTGGCGGGTGTCTTTACCTTTCTGTATGTTGTATTGCCAAATACCAAAGTAAAAATTAAACCTGCTTTTGTAGCAGCGCTGGTAGCAGCCGCCCTCTTCGAATTTGTAGGCTGGGGATACATTCGCTTTCAGATCGGCGCGAGCAGGCTTAATGCTATTTATGGAGGGTTTGCCGCCCTGCCTTTGTTCCTCGTTTGGGTGCAATACAGTTGGTACATTGTTTTGTTTGGTGCAGAATTGTCTTATTCCTATCAGAATGTTGATCATTATGAACTGGAAGACGAGATTGAAAAAATAAGTCCACGCTATAAAAAAGTAATTGCACTTATGATTGCCAATCTTGTTACAAAACGTTTCTATAATCATGAAAGCTCTTTAAATGCTGTAGAAATATCAGCAAAGCTGGATCTCCCCTCCCATCTTACCCGCATCATTCTGAACGAGTTTGTTGATACTGGAATTTTTGTAGAGGTAGTACCCGAAACCGACAAAGAAATTGTTTATTTGCCAGGAGTTACCGAAAGTAAATTCACAGTTCAGTTTCTCATCGATTCTATTGAAAAAAAGGGAATAAACAGCCTGCCAATTAATGACACAAAAGAACTGATCCACATTAACAAACTGATGGTGGAAATGGATAAGTCTATGGATACGGCATTAGGACATATGAACGTAAAAGACATCGTTATATAAATTGAAAAAAGCTTTTTTTATATTTCTACTTTTCAATCTCTCTTTCACCGTATTTTCGCAGCAGGATTCTCTTAGCCGCCTGAACGATAGCCTCGCGAAAGTGAAATCCGACAGAAAAAAAACATACTCTGTTCCAAGAAGAGCCAGTATTATGAGCGCGGTTTTGCCCGGGCTTGGACAGGCGTACAATAAAAAGTTCTGGAAGATCCCGGTTATCTATGCAGGCCTGGGTGGATTGGGATATATGTTTATGGTTAATAATAAACAGTATAATGAATTCAGGAATAATCTTAGAGCGCAGAATGACGATGATCCCAATACAGTTAATACAAGCCGTTGGAACAGTGAAGAACTCAGGATACAAAAAATAACGTACCGCAAAAGAAGAGACATTGCTGTGGTGGGTATAGCCCTGCTTTACGTGTTAAATATTATAGATGCCAACGTGGATGCACATTTAAAAACATTCGACGTAAGTGACGATCTGAGCATGCGGGTAGAATCCTGGCATACTATATATAACACCGGTGAGGGCTTTAAAACAGCTGCCGGCCTTTCGCTGACACTAAATTTTAGATAAGTATGAATATTGCATTAATTGGCTACGGCAAGATGGGCAAAGAAATTGAAGCCATTGCGGTGAAAAGGGGTCACACCATTGTTTTAAAAATAAGCAGCAGTAATTCCGGTACTATTAAAGAAAGTGATCTTAAAAAAGCGGATGTTGCGATTGAATTCAGCACTCCACACACAGCACTTCAAAATATAAAAATGTGTTTTGATGCCCAGATACCTGTTGTTGTTGGTGCTACGGGCTGGTACGAGCATTTTGAGGCGATTAAAAAAGAATGTTCTGAGAAAAAAGGCAGTTTGTTCCATGCCACAAATTTTAGCCTTGGCGTAAATTTATTTTTTAAGGTTAATACTTATCTAGCAGAGCTAATGAATAAATACGAAGATTATGATGTGAGCATGGAGGAAATTCATCACATCCATAAACTCGACAAGCCAAGCGGTACGGCTATAACACTGGCCAACCAGGTAATTACTAAAATGGGACGTAAAACCAAATGGAGTATTGATTCTAAAGATTCTGATGCCTTATTTATAAAAGATATCCGCGAAGGAGAAGTTCCTGGCACGCATATTATTAAATACCATTCTGAGATTGATGATATTGAGATCATGCACAAAGCGCATAACCGCAAGGGATTTGCTTTAGGTGCTGTTATAGCAGCCGAATTTTTGAAAGACAAAAAAGGAATTTATACAATGAGTGATATTATATAAGCCACAGATTTTGCAGATGACACAGATTATTTACGCATTACCAGATGAACTCCTTTTAAAATACTTGCCCGACCCCATTGATTTCAATTCATCTGTGAATGTGATAGCTATTGGATCTGTGGCGACTTAATATGAGCTACCACTGGATCCGCATATTCGAAAACCAAACGGAGTTTGAAAACTACATTCAACCCAATACATTTGTAGTGTTTGAGCTGAGGGGTGAAAAAATCTGCATTACCCGCACAGATAAAGGGTTTTATGCGGTACAGGATAAATGTCCCCACAATGGAGCAAGCCTCAGTCAAGGTTTTTGTAGTAAGGAAAACGAGATCATCTGCCCCCTTCACCGGTATTCGTTTGACCTCAGCACAGGTAAAGCCACTTCCGGAGGTGCGTATGCACTAAAAATATATCCCATAGTAACTAAAGAAGATGGCGTGTATGTTGGTATTAAGGCTAAATGGTGGGAAGCCTGAATGGTCTAAACTCTCCTAATTCATTCTCCTGTTTTTATGAGTACTTTTCGATACCTTCCCCCACTAAGCAGATACATACCATTTTCAAAAGCGCTTAGATCAATGCCTGTTCTTTGCGTTTTAGTTTTAACTGAATAGACTTCTAAACCGATGCTATTTATTATTTTTATTTCTTCTTCCTTCATCAAAGGGTTCTCAAAATTTAAGTTCAACATTCCTGTCGTCGGATTCGGGGACAAGGTAAGTGCTCCGGCTGACTCATCTGTTTCGTTTATTCCAGTGGTTGGAGGTGTGGTTGTAGTATCCGGACTCAAATGCTTCATCTTTAAAAGATTTATAGAAAGTGGGCTAAGCTTTACCGTTAGGCTATTTCCGGAAAGTGTCACGCTTCCTGAAGGATAGGTTATAACTGGAATTTTATCCGCCGGAGAGCTTCCGCTCAGTCGTGTATGAGACATAGTAAAGTTTGGCTGAGAAAGCGCCAGGTAATTCGCAATAGTCAGAGTTGCCGTATGTGCAACATTATCTTTATTGATTAAAAATATATTTAAACTATCGCCTGAACTGTCCCTCGCAGCAAAAGAATTTACAAAACCACTGTTGGTAGAAGAAACCAGTTGGTCCAGCGTGTTATTTCCCCACATGCTCAGCGCTTTTCCCGTAGCGTTTAAACCACCATTTGCATCAAGAGCATCATATAAGTGCTGGGGATTAGAAACATTATTTACCCAACGCGTATTCCATAAATAAGCATCTTCAACTCTGCTTATTTTCATCTGGTCGCCAAACATTTGGAAATTGACCAGGGCATGTCCCAGGTCGTTTGCGCTCGGCCACGTGGCATTCCAGTCAATCGAATTATATTCCGTTACCATAACATTGATATTTGTATTGGTTACAGTACTGAGAACGTTGTTGATCTCCTGAACAAGAACGGGGTTACCTGTCCTATATGTATCATAACCATTCATCCAGTTATAGATCGGATAATTGCTCACAGCAATTGCATCAATGTGCGCACCGGCAATGTTCATGAGTGTATCTATCCACGCGCCCGACCGGCCATTCGCCACTATAGAAATTGTCGGGTCCATAGCTTTCATGGCCTGAGAAAATTGTATAACATCATGAGCATACTGTGAGGCAGTCGGCGGCGCATCATAAGCGGCTGAATTAAAACTCTCGTTACCAATTACCCAGTTCTTAATTTTATATGCATGCGTGATATTTGCATACTTCACCCACTGCACAGCAGTGGTAATTAAGCCTGCCAGGGTTGGCGGTATAGGACAAAACGTATTGTACTGAGCGTCGCCTGCAACTACTATCAGCGGCCTGGCATGTGTTGCCTGGCAAACGATCATGAATTCATCAAAGTCCATGGTTGTTGTTAGAGGCGTAATATAATTAGATGAAAAAGCCGGCTGATTATTTGGCCAGTTGCAGTTTCCGGGTGTTGCAAAATGAGGGTCCACGTTTGTGTAAGGAGGCACCGACCATAAATAATTATCCGCCTTTTCTCCACCAGGAAATCTCAGCGCGCCTATGTTCATGTCCTTAAGCGAATGCTGTAAAGGGATTGCAGGATTCAGGTAAGCATCATCGTCCATAAGATAATCCAGATTAATTCCTACAGGATTGTGATCGAATTGTCTGATAACATTAGCAGCGTCCACCTGGATGCTCTGCGCCAAAAGTATACCGGAAGAAAAGTTGGCAAAAAAGAAAAATAACACGCGCAGTTTTTGCATTTTATAAATCTGAAATAATTACACTTCTATTAATGCACCAGATCGGCCTTTGTAAAAACGCGTACAGGATAAAGAGCTGCAAAAAACCCGATCAACATAATCAATCCAAAGATCCAGGCAAAGTCTTTCAATTGCAATTCTATTGGATAGTAAGGTACAATAAATTCACTTCCAAATTTTACGAAATGAAATTCGATCTGGAGCCAACAGATAAGAAGCCCCAGCAACAAACCTATCAAAGCCCCGATCCCGCTAATTAAAAAAGCTTCCCGCATAAAAATACCCCGGATCAGGGTAAGATCGGCACCCATGCTATGCAAAGTTTTTATGTCTTTTCTTTTTTCGATAATTAACATCGTTAAAGCGCCGATAATATTAAACGTAGCGATCACCAAAATAAAAGCAAGGATAATAAAGGTGGCAAGTTTTTCTGTTTCAAGGGATTTAAATAAAACATCGTTAAGCTGGTATCTGTTTTTTATCACGAAATCCGGGCCTAGTTTTTCTTTCAGGTTTTCCTGAACCATTTCTGTTTCGCCAGGTTCGCAGGAAATTTCCAATGCGCTGATCTTACCAGGTAAATCAAATAACTCACGTGCCGTTTTAATGTTCACAAATGCAAACTGGTAATCGAGTTCATCGTTTAAGGAAAATATTCCCGTCGGGGTGCAATA
>JAYSYG010000613.1:0-3213 GCA_043716685.1 Sphingobacteriaceae bacterium
GGTCTGCGAAATTAAGCCGAAGGCTTTTTAACTTAGATCAGTGAAATCTGTGTAATCTGTTGCAAGCATTCGCTAGCCAACGCGAGGGCAGATCCGATAACTGTCGAATCTTCGCTATCACTCAGAATTGCGCATTGGCTTGGCTCTCCTCAGTCCCTCCAGTCCTGATTCCCCTCAGTCCTGGTTCCCTTTAGTCCCGGCTCCCTATCTTCAAAGATAAAACCTCAGATCCACCTTCTCCTTAATTTCCTCTTTAAAAAACACCATTCCGGAATAAAATGTATCAATACTTAAAGTGATAGAAGGGTGTTTTTTAATTTCCTCCCAGGCCTTTGTCATTCCTTTGCTCCAGTAAATATCATCAAAGATAAAAACAGAATTGTTGTGTTTTTTTTCGAGTGCCTGTTTAAAATATTGTAAAGTGGCGTCGTAGGTATGATTGCCATCTATGTATAGCAGATCAATTTCTGTTATTTCATCCAGCACTTTTGGAAGCGCTTCTTCAAAGACAGAATGAATAAACCGGATATTTGAAATAGTATTTTTTTCTGCCAGGTGTTGTGCGAAATCATAAAGCGCTTTGCTTCCTTCTATGCTGGTTATGCGAACATCCTTACTCACCTTTGCAAGGTAAAGTGTATTTAATCCAAGAGATGTTCCAAGTTCAATGGCATTGCGGCATTTTAAAAAATTCATCAACTTGTAAAGCGTTTCCGATTGTTGTTTTGTACTGATGCCCCTGCGTGCAATGTCTTTAATTTTGCGTGAGGCCGATTTAAAAGTCCTCGAACCAGCCCCGAAGTCCTCGATCTGGACTTTTGTTTCACTTACCAGTAATTCATTACGAATTGCATTCAGGGTTTTGAAATCGTAAAACGTATTGCTGTTATAAAATACCTCTTCGCAAAGCTGGTAGGCAAATGGAGAATGAATGCCATGCCCGTTTCTTTTCGCATGAAAGAAATGAAGGATATAATATTTTATCTGGTGCGGCTTACTGCTCATAACATGCGCAATGTAAGGTTTTAATAGGGCCGGTAGTTTTATAATCCGGCAAATTTTCTTTCTCCATAAAATAAACGCTCAGGGAAACCATTTTTTTCTGTGGATGCTCTTTATTCCATTTATCAAGCATATACCTGCAATACAGAGGACGTAAAAATGTGTAGTGGTCACTCTGCATGTTTTCAGCAAGCTTGCGCCAGCGATCATTCTTATACATGCTCACAATTCTTCCGGGCTTTGAAAAATCCACATAATCTTCATTTCTTCGAAGGTCCCACTGCCTTCCTATAGAGTCACGGCCATAGTAGACAAACCAGCCATCCTTTTTTAAGACGCCGGGTGAGAACATACCCCAGAATTGATTCAGGCGGATAACATTGCAAGCAGTGCCAAGCTCATTGCTCATTTCAGAAGGGAACCAGTTCACCGTGGCCAAATTCACCATCATGCACAAAAAAATCAGCAGCGCGCAAATGCTATTAGTTGCCCATGTAAATACTGTAGGAATTGGTTTGCTAATCGTGGCAGTTTTCTTTTTTATCCTTAACATTCTTTCCAGCCTATCCAGCACATACCCCGGAAGAAATCCAAGAACAGAAACAATGCTTATAAGAAAAAATAAGCCTACGTATAACGTTATGCCAATGCCGAGATGCAGGATAAGAAGCAGAATAAAAGCCACAAACCTGTAGTTTCCTTTTTTTGATGGAAATAAAATAAGAGGGGCGATAATATATTCACAATTAAAAACTAACCAGGTCAATACTTTTAGTAAAGAAGGGTACCCATAGATCCAATCACCTAAGGGCAGGCGAAGTTGTTCAAGACTGAGCGCATAATAGACGGCACTTCCTTCACTATGCCATTCACTGCTGTTTTTATGATTCGCGGAAAAAAAATAAACGGAAGCGATCAATACTAAATACCCAAGGTTCGCAAAAGTAGACCGCTTTGCCTTTTCAGGTTTTAATCGTGAGTCCAGAGAATAGTGTGAGTGCCAGGGAAGAAAGATGCCCCATAAAAGAACAAGCCTTAAAAGGTCATCGCCGCCCTGCAGGATAAATAAATTCCGGTTATGCAGGGAAATGGTGAGGATCCAGGTGAAAACAGTTGCAAGTTTTGTTCTGTAACCTATAAGCAGGCAGAATGCAAACAAAAGATGGAGTCCGAATAAAATAACCTGCAGACCAATTGTCCCGCTAATTAAATGCAGGCTCCAGTAACCCATGTTCCAGCCAAAGTTGTGAATAAGGGTTGTGGGCCAAAGACCTTCGTTGCTGTAATGCGCACTTAGGTCGCTAAGCCGTATAATTAAATCGGTGATTACAAGCAGGGCAATCCCGATCCGCATCAGAGAAAGGGCTCTGGGGTCCAGTGCATAATGCCTGACAAAAAAAAGCTGTATTTTTTTTAATGTGTGCAGAAGAGTAAAAATAAATCCAAATTATTCAGTAACAAAAAGTAAATCATTAATTAACGACATAAAAAAAAGCAGAACGAATCTGCTTTAATAAAAATTAAATTTTTAATTCATTATTGATTACAACCCACCTTACCGGAGATAAGAACCTGGGGAAAATTAAATTCTTTTTGTGTACAAACAACATTATTTAGGATTGCACTAATTGAAGTTCCATTTTGTGTTACAAAAACAGACCCGCTTTTTCCATACCAATACACACCGGCAGGTTGGTTGGGTGCATTATAGATAACAAGCGTGCAGGCATTGGCTCCCGCACTCGGGGCTATATTATAAGTTCCTGTAGTTGCCGGGGCATTAAAGGTGATAATTACGTCTATATTATCTTTTGTAGCTCTTAAAGCCATACTATTGGTGGAAATGCAGGTAGGATTGCTCCATCCGATATCACCTACGATAAAACTTGTATTTTGTGTGGCAGGGCTGGTGTATGTAGAAGAACCGGTAACAGTTTGATTGTTGGGATAGGGATTTCCGGTAGCACTGTAATCCGGCGATATTGCCCCTTTACTGTTTTTATCTTTGCAGGAAAACGTAAGGATTGCAATAACTGTTATACCAAAAAGAGCGAAATAGTTTTTCATAGAAGACACTAGATATACTCAAAAATAAGGAAAAAAAGCCTATCCGGCAAATTTTTTAAAAAGCCTCGCCATTACTGGTTTTCAGGGCTTAATGAAACGTCTTTTTCAGGATGAAATTCTGTTTTATCTGCGGACTGATCCTGT
>JAYSYG010000614.1:0-3212 GCA_043716685.1 Sphingobacteriaceae bacterium
GAAACCGCAGATTTTACTTTTGCTTTTACCATTTGTGATAAAGAAAAATAAGGAAGGCCCTTTTTCTCACGGTAAGCATTGTAGTGATGATTCACCCATAAAAGAAAGGTGTAACCCACATCTCCAAGCTTTGCAATCCATTTGAGCTTGGTTGTGATGTTGTCGAAAATATCGCCATGCGTTACAAAATACTTTTTTTGCACACCGTAATGAATATAATACTTGCGGATCGAAAAATTACCTATCCTCAAAGGCATGATCTCTTCAAGGAAATCGTCGTGGTTGCCGCGGATATAAATGATCTTACATTTGTTTTTAGAGGTTAATCCTATAATGTGCTTAAAAAAATTACTGTGCTGTTTTTTCCATTTGCCGTTTTTTCGTAGTTGCCAGCCATCAATAATGTCACCGTTCAATATGAGGGTTTCACATTTATGGTGTTTTAAAAAATGGACGACTTCTTTGGCTTTGCTGGCTTTGATCCCAAGGTGTATGTCTGAAAGGACAATGGTTTTGTAAAAGGTCTTCATTAAAAGAGTTTTACAAATTTGGCTTTATTGTATAACCTTAACATGAAGCGGGGATTAATTCTAAATTAAAAAATGATGGCGTGTGTTACATGCACGTTAAGTAATGATGTAAGCGGGTTAACATTATAATTTTAGAGAGCTTTTCAATATTTCGTTGCCAAATGTTTTAATGACAAGAGATACAGTATTTTAGTTTAGTAAGCATTTATTAATATTCTCTTAACCAACTTCCAATAAGAATAAGTGCATATTCGTACAGACAAAATTCAACACACATGAAAAAAAAATACTACTCCCAGTGCGCTATAAAATCAAAGATTATTGCCTCATACGTTCTCTGCCTTGTAGTATATAGTTTCATAAATTCCGCAAGTGCTCAAACTATAATTTACACAACCGATTTTGGAACCACCGCCAATGTTAACCCGGCACAATGGACATTTACCGGAATAGATCTTACTATCAGTACAAACAATTCTTCTTCGGGTTATACCGGTGCTTCCGGGGGCGCTTATTTAGGCGAAGGAAATTCTACTGCATTTATAAATACGTCCGGAACATCTTTCACGTCTTCACAAATAGGAACATCTGAAGCAATACTGTTGGTTAACACAAGTGGTTATTCAACAGTAACCGTTTCTTTTGGCATGAGAAAATCTTCGTCCACATATAATTCAAATGCCACGTATACACTTGCGTGGAGTACAAATGGCGTTTCCTATACATCTATTGCGTACACAGAAGCTACTGCAGGCGGATGGGGACTTGTGTCGGGTACTGGCTTAACTCTGCCCGCAGGTGCAGGCAACCAGTCAACTTTATATTTAAAATGGATCTTTGTTAGAACAGGCACGGCGTCGAATTTTAAAATTGACGACGTATCCGTAACCGGAAATGTATCCGCTAATAATACCGCTCCGGGCATTGTAATGGATGTGGCAGGCACAACAAATTATCTGGATGGAGGGGTATCAGTTTCACCCGTAAGCCCGTTTACTGTGAGCGGTGTTATCAATGATCCCACTGATCCTGCGCGTACTATCGGACTTGACTTTACGATCAGCGATCCACAAATGGCAACTTCTAATTTAACCGTAACAGTTGCAAGCAGTGATATAACAGTAGTTCCCACTGCAAATATTATATTAACCGGAAATGGCGCTTCAAGAAATATTAAGATTACTCCTGTTTCTGTTGGTTATTCCAATGTTACCATAAACGTATCTAATGGAACTTCTGTAACACCTTATTCTATTTATTATGGCGCTTCTGCCGCATCTGCTACCCCCTCAAACACATTGTGGCACACCGGCATGTCAGACGCTTCTGACGCCGTTGCTATTGATAACAACTATTATATATCGGGCGATGATGAATTAGACGTATTAAATGTATATTCAAGATCGGCATCGGGATTACCTTTTGTATCTTTCGATTATTCTTCCAATTTGGGGTTGTCTACTGCCAGCAGCGCGGAAGTAGACCTGGAAGCAGGAACACCGAGCGCAACAAATGCCAACAAAATTTATTGGTTGGGATCTATGAGTACAGGGGGATCTTCATTTACAATTAAGCCAAACAGAGACCGCTTATTTGCGACAACCTATTCCGGAACAGGTGCATCCACTACTTTTTCGGTTGCAGGTTATTATGCCAATTTAAGAACACAATTAATTACATGGGGTGATGTTAATGGATATAATTTTACTGCCAGTGCAGCTTCAGGCGTTGATTCAAAAAATATAGCAGGGTTTGCCGCTGAGGGTATGGTATTCGGGCCGGATAATACCACGCTGTATATTGGGTTTAGAGCGCCTCTGGTTCCAGTTGCTAACCGCACAAAAGCAGTTATTGCACCGATTAGTAATTTTGAAGTATGGTTCAACAATGGCGCTCCAACGGCCAGTCCCATAATTGGCACTCCTATTGAACTTAACCTTGGCGGAAGAGGAATCCGCGATTTGATTCGATTGACCAATGGCACCTACATTATCATTGCCGGTAATTCGGGTAGCAGCCCCATAACCAGCGCAATTTACAAATGGACTGGTAACGCGGCAGATATCCCGATGCTGGTAGTTAACCCCTTAAATAGCATTTTAAACATGGAAGGTGTTATGCAGGTAAATGTAAATGCTCAAGTATCGATGACGCAACTACAAATAATTTCAGATGGTGGAGGGAACATTCTTTACAATGATAATGTTGAGGCAAAAGATTTTACTGCCTTAAGTTTAAGAAAATTCAGATGCGATAATCTTGGTGGGCTTGATCTTTGTTTAATAACGACTTCAGCTACACCTGTTATCACTCAATCAGGCTTATTCTTAACTTCTTCACCAGGATCAACTTACCAATGGTATTTTAATAATCTGGCTATTCCAAGCGCTACATTGCAAAATTACAACGCCACTCAAAATGGAAGTTATTATGTTGTTGTGACAAATTCACTTGGGTGTGATGCAGCCTCAGCGAATGTAACCGTAACTATCGACTTTGTTGACATAGCGGCTTATCTAAAAGGAGAGAACGGAATACTTGTTTATCCTAACCCTTTTAACGAAACCGCCTCTATAAAACTAACACTTTCAGAAAACGCAACTGTGCTGATTGAAGTTTATTCTTTGCTGGGGCAGAAAATTGAAACCGTGACACATTCAAATTATACTGCTGGAACATACG
>JAYSYG010000615.1:0-3205 GCA_043716685.1 Sphingobacteriaceae bacterium
AAATGAGGCACTGATCAACCGGATGGGCTTTAACAATCATGGCGTTATAGATGCCGCTAAACGATTAAAGAACAGGAAGGATAAAAGACTTATAATTGGCGGCAACATTGGTAAGAACAAACTAACGCCCAACGAAAATGCTGTTGACGATTATATTATTGGATTTAATGAATTGTTTGATGTGGTAGACTATTTTGTAGTAAACGTTTCCTCACCAAACACACCTAACTTAAGAGACTTACAGGAAAAAGAACCTTTAACCAAACTACTAAATACACTGCAGGAACTCAACACTAAAAAAAGTAAACCTAAGCCCATCCTTTTAAAAATTGCTCCCGATCTTACCGATACACAGCTTGACGATATAATTGACATTGTAAAACAAACTAAAATTGCCGGGATAATTGCCACAAATACAACCATTAGTCGCGAGGGTTTAAACTACCAACCTGCTGAAATTGAGAAGTTTGGAATGGGTGGCTTAAGTGGAAAACCTTTAACTAAAAGAAGTACGGAAGTGATACGTTACCTGAAGCAAAAATCCAACAATGCTTTTCCGGTAATTGGGGTTGGTGGTATTCACAGTGCAGAAGATGCCATTGAAAAGTTAGATGCGGGAGCAGATCTGATACAATTATATACAGGCTTTATATATCATGGTCCGAAGTTGATCCATGACATAAACAAAAAATTAATAAAAAAACGGATATGATCACTATCACCGAATGTCCACGTGATGCCATGCAAGGTATTAAGCAGATGATTCCAACAGACTTAAAAGTGGAATACATTAACCAACTTTTAAAAGTGGGCTTTAAGACCATTGATTTTGGAAGTTTCGTATCGCCGAAAGCCATTCCGCAAATGCAGGATACCGCAAAGGTTCTGGAGGCACTTGACCTTTCTTCCGGAAACAGTGACTTACTGGCTATTATTGCCAATGCAAGAGGCGCCCAGGATGCCTGTAAGTTTGAAGAGATTACCTACCTTGGTTTCCCTTTTTCCATTTCAGAAACGTTTCAGCAACGGAATACCAATTCTTCAATAGCAGAATCTTTAGCGCGCGTAGAAGAAATTCAAAAACTGTGCATAAAACACAATAAAAAACTGCTGGTTTATATTTCCATGGCCTTTGGTAATCCGTATGGAGATGCCTGGCACGCGGACATTGCAATTGACTGGTGTAAAAAACTTAATAAACTAGGAATCAACAATTTAGCCCTTGCTGATACAACCGGCTCTTCAACTCCCGAAACCATAACCTTGCTCTTCACTGCGCTGTTACCAGAACTCGAAAACGTGGAGTTAGGAGCTCATCTTCACTCTACGAGCGATAAGTCCTCTGAAAAAATGAAAGCGGCTTATGAAAGCGGTTGCAGAAATTTTGACGTTGCCATTCACGGGTTTGGTGGTTGTCCCATGGCTGCTGAAGAGCTTACCGGCAATATTGCTACAGAAGATTTGGAGAACTTTGCCATTAAACATAGAATTGATCTTAAACTTAATAAAACAGAACTTAACAAAGCCTATGAGATGAGCTGGAGGGTATTTAATAATTATCATTAAATTTAGCCCCACATGCGCGTTTCTAAACTATTCATTCTCCTGAATTTTCTGTTCGCGTTTTCTGTTGCTCAAACCAATACAAAGGCTAGCGATAAATATGTTGAGCAGATAAATACGTATCTAAAAGATAACTCGCTCAAAAAGAAAAGTCTCGATCACATGTCCACAGTTGGCGGTGCGGTTGCGGGCTATTACCTTAATAAAAAACTTGTGCTTATCACAACAAATTACGGAGGTGCTTTTAGCGATATTGGTTTTTCCTTTTATATCCTGAACGACAGCATTGTATTCGTAAACGAAAGTAAGGTGGTGCTAAAAGAGCCCATCACAGAGAAGGAATATTCGGAGTATGAACGTTATGTTATTTTCCACACAGACAAACAAGGGAATACCGATCTTACAAAATGGCCCTTAAGTACCGATATTCATAATGACTATTACTTTAAGAATGGCACAATTGTTAAGTACGAGCTCAGGAACTTTAAAAAGAAGTTCAATCCTGCCGGAGATCACATCGCAGAAACAACACTGGATTTGCTTTCGCGGTTTAAGACGCATGTGGAAGAATTAACCAGATGATAATAGAAGCAATACTTGAAGGGGCCATCGGAGAAGTCTTTGTGATGCTGATCCGGCGTTTGGGAGCATCCATTCGTTGGTTATTCCTTGGAAGAAAATATACCTTTAAGGAATTACTTAGCCAGGATTGGAATTTAAGAAGTGGATTCTTTGTTTTACTATCGGCCTTGATATTAGGGTTGGCGATCTAACAGCAACCTACCACGAAGCCGCGCCAGGGACGCGAAAGGTTTAGCTCTTTTCTTTCAACTTTTTCAGCTGAAAGAAAAAGCCGAAGCGAAGCGGAGCCTGTAGCGGCCCGCCCGGGCGCCCAAATCAAACAAATTGAAAACTTTACACAATGTGTAAATCTTAAGATGAACTCATTTTTAAATCCTCAATTTAAAACATACATTAGTAACATGGTGATCAAATGCTCTCTTTTACTTTTGCTTATAACCCAGTCTTTTTTCTTAGATGCCCAAAAAGAGTTTGATAAGTACGGTCCTTTTGGCTGCCAGGTGTATACCGACCTGAAAGAAGCGCTTAAAATTGAGAAAAAGGTTTATAAAGTGGATCTGAGTTACCAGAAGCTTGATCTAAAAGTTTATGATAAGATCGCTAACCTTACTGATCTCCAGGCATTAAAATTAAGTGGCAACGAAATAACAGGTTATCCGAAAAATTTCGAAACGCTCTACAATCTTCTTTATTTTGCCTCTTACAATAATAAACTCACAACTTTTCCAACCTTAAAAGGACTGTACAATCTCCAGTTTCTTGAGTTACAGCACACCACAATAGACAGTATTCCCGCACAAATTGCCTACTTAAGCCGGCTGCAAAGCTTTAAATTCGGGAACACGGATGATACCCTGAAACTTCCAAACACTTTTCATTTTCTTAAAAACCTGAAAGATATAAGTTTAGAAAATTGTGTTTTGGACAGTTTCCCAAAAGAGCTTTTTAAGATTCCAACTCTTACTTACCTGAATCTTTCTAATACCAATACGGCATACCTGACCAAACATTTTGAGCGTTTGCCTAAGCTTGAAGTTTTAATTATTGAGAACAATCCTTT
>JAYSYG010000616.1:0-3203 GCA_043716685.1 Sphingobacteriaceae bacterium
GTAATAGGAGGAATTTCTATTTGTGGTTTGAAGGTTTCTTCTGGCTTGTCAAAGGGACGTTTACCAAATATTTCTTCCAGGTCTTCTTTAAAGATCACCTCTTTTTCAAGCAGTTTTTCAGCAAGCATGGTGAGTTTATCTTTATTGCTCATTAAGATCTGTTTGGTTTTTGCATAAGCAATATCCGTCATCTTTTTCACTTCTTCATCAATTGTTCTTGCCGTGTTTTCACTGTAAGGCTTACTGAACGTATATTCACTTTGCCCGGAACTATCATAGTAGCTGATGTTCCCGACTTTTTCATTAAGACCGTAATAAACAATACAGGCATACGCTTGTTTGGTTATTTTTTCAAGATCGCTTAATGCGCCTGTACTTACTTTTCCGAAAATAATTTCTTCTGCTGCACGTCCACCCAAAGCGGCACACATTTCATCCAGGATCTGGTCAAGCGTTGTGATCTGGCGCTCTTCCGGCAAATACCAGGCTGCTCCTAAAGATCTGCCGCGTGGTACAATGGTTACTTTTACCAAAGGACTGGCATGTTCCAGCATCCAACTTACAGTTGCATGGCCTGCTTCGTGAAAAGCTATCACACGTTTTTCCTGCGGCGTAATAATTTTATTTTTCTTTTCAAGACCAGCAATGATCCTGTCTACAGCATCCAGGAAATCCTGTTTCTGAACTACTTTTTTATTAGAGCGTGCTGCAATTAAAGCGGCTTCATTACAAATATTTGCTATATCTGCTCCGCTGAATCCCGGTGTTTGTTTTGCAAGGAATTCAATATTCACACTCTCATCAATCTTTATTTTTTTCAGATGAACCTGGAAAATTTCCTTACGTTCATTCAGATCGGGCATATCAACATAAATCTGCCTGTCGAAACGACCTGCACGCATAAGTGCTCTGTCAAGAATGTCAGCACGATTAGTTGCTGCTAAGATAATAACGCCGCTGTTCGTTCCAAAACCATCCATTTCCGTTAATAACTGGTTCAATGTATTTTCACGTTCATCGTTGGCTCCTGCTGAAGCGCTTTTGCCACGGGCGCGGCCAATTGCATCAATCTCATCAATAAAAATAATACAAGGTGCTTTTTCTTTTGCCTGCCTGAACAAGTCACGCACCCGTGAAGCTCCGACACCCACAAACATTTCAACAAAGTCAGATCCGCTTAACGAAAAGAACGGAACTTTTGCTTCACCAGCCACTGCTTTAGCCAGCAAGGTTTTACCAGTACCCGGAGGTCCTACCAGCAAAGCCCCCTTAGGAATTTTCGCGCCGAGGTCCGTATATTTTTTAGGATTTTTCAAAAAGTCGACGATCTCCATCACCTCCATTTTTGCGCCATCTAATCCTGCTACGTCATTAAATGTAATGCTTACGTGTGTATCCTTGTCAAATAAAGTTGCTTTGGACTTACCGATGTTAAAGATCTGGCCCGGGCCGCCGCTGCCCCCGCCACCCATACGACGCATCATAACAACCCAGATAACTACCATTAACAAAATTGGTACTAACCAGGGTAATTGATCGCTCATCCAGTTGGTTTCTTCCACGCTGCGCGCTGAAACCTGCCTGTCTTTTGGGATACCAGCTTCTGTCTGAACTTTTTCAAGACTTGTTAAAAAATAATCAACCGAAGGTATGGTTATATAAAATTGTGGTCCTTTGAATTTCTTATCAAACATTGCCTGTCCGGTTTTTGCATCCTTGTAGCGGTCAGCCGTAGCAACACTGTCTGGATTTACGGTAATACGTGCAATTTTATCATTGACAATTACTACTTCCTGAACATCTCCTTTCAGAAGCATGTCGTGATAAAATTTACTTTGAGGAACCTCCTTTAAGTGGGAGTTGAAATCGTTTCCATAAAATACGATGAATAATAATACAGCAACTACTAGACCGTAGATCCAGTAAAAATTGTTCCCGCCATTGCCGCTTTTATTTCCTCCACCAAAGGGAGAATTCTGGCGCCCGAATTTTTCTTTCATGCGTTCAAACTGCTTCTTTCTCTCTTCTTCCGGTGAAGATGGATTGTTGCTGTCTGCATTTTGATTCGGTTCTTGTTTTAGTTCTTCGCTCATTTGTTTTATAATGTCTTTTTGTAAGATTAATTGTTTATCAATGTAATTTCAGCATCGCCCCAAAGACCTTCTATGTTGTAGTGTTCTCGTGTTTCACGAAGGAACACATGCGCTACAATGTTGATATAATCGATAAGCACCCATTCGCCGTTCTGGCTGCCTTCCGTGTGATATGGTTTTTCCCGTGTCATTTTCTCAACTGTTTCTTCAACGCTGTCAGCAATGGAATTTACGTGTGTATTGCTATCTGCATCGCATATAACGAAATAATCAGTAACGCGGCTTTCAATTCCCTGTAGATCCATTACCATAATGTTTTTTCCTTTTCGCTCCTTCATCCCTTCAACGATGGAGTCGAGAAGGCTTGAAGTTTGTTTTGGCGTAGAAGATTTTTTTGGTCTCTTCGCTATTACAGGTTTTTTCTTTTTTTCTGAATTCGCAATTACGTTTGCTTCACGTTGTTCTCGTTCCTTATCTGTCAATGGTTTTTTAACCACAACTTTACCTGTTTTTTTTGCGCCTGCAGCAGATTTAGTTTTTTTACTTGGGACAAGTTTTGATTTTACCGTTTTTTTTGCGCCTGCGGAGGATGCTGATTTTTTGACAGTTGAGCCGGAGGAAGCCGTTTTTTTTGCTGAGGTTTTTGTAACCGGTTTTTTAGCCATGAAGATATTTATTTGCGTAGCTTTTAAATTAATTTTGTTAGGTTTGCAAACAACAAATTTAACCTATTTGGCGTTATGGAAACACTATTTATTGGGAAAAACATCATTTTTTTACCTGAGGTGGATAGCACCAATTCTTATGCCACATACTTGTTAAAGAACGTTAACCTTACAGAAGGAACTGTAATTCACACTACCTATCAAACGCAGGGCAAGGGTCAGCGCGGGTCTGTGTGGGAAGCTGAGCCAGAGCAGAACCTGACAGTTTCAATAGTTTTAAAGCCATCGTTTCTGGACATTAAAAACCAGTTTTTTTTATATCAGGTTGTTGCGCTTGCATGTTATGACACCATGGCTGAAATATTGGATACTGGCCAAATTGACATTAAAATAAAATGGCCGAATGACATATTGGTTAATGGTAAAAAAATTGCTGGAATCCTTC
>JAYSYG010000617.1:0-3196 GCA_043716685.1 Sphingobacteriaceae bacterium
GGTTGTTTACCTTTTGGGGAATATACGGCAATTCTTGGTGCCTTTTCCAATTTAACAGCATCCTGATTTACTTCAGGGTTTGCAATATCCGCAAGAATAGAGTTGCTCTGTGCGTCTGAGATTGTTTCGTAGCTTATTCCCCTGATCACACATTCATTGGCAACGGCCTTTACATTAGGGATCATAAAACTACCTCCCCTGTAATTCAAAAGCCATTGGATCTCCAGCTCCCCTTTCAGCGCCCAATAAGCAAGTCCGTAAGCCTTTAGATGATTTTTTTGTGAATCATCCATAGGTATAACAATATAAGAAGCAAAGGCCTTTATGCCAATTGAAAAGAATAAAAAAAGGAAAAGAATCTTTCTCATGATACCTGTACTAAGATAGTAATTATTGATCTAAGCTCTTTCGAAGGGCTTAAGAAAAAAAGTTAAAACAGCCAGTTGCCAAAAATCCAGCTGTGATTAAAAAGATTTCGGGACCCCGTTTGCCGAGGCAACTTCGGTAGTTGTGTTGGTGATCTTATTGCGCAGGTCTGAGATTTTTTGTGTGATGCCTGCTATTGCCTTTTTATCGTAGTTAGTGGTTGTTTCGGCTATATTGTAAACCTGGTAGAGGTCTTTAAGGCCCGCAAGGATAAATTTTGCGTTGTCTTCAAGTGTTACATCTTCCATCATCACAATCAAATTCCTGAGTGACTCCTTCTGTTGTACAATGGCTTTGATGATGCTTTCCGCGCCCATCTCCTGTGCCAGCTGGCAGGAAACATACAGGCCTTCTATCCAGCAACCCGAAAGGATTACGGCCGATGTTGCAGGACGGTTGTTGTATTTTAAGATCTCATCTACTTTTTTAAAGGCGCCTGTTACGATCTCAAGAATAGAATCTTTGTTGTTCTCATTGGCATCAATGCGCTCAAACATGCGCTGATCAAAAGCGCTGTTTACACCCAGGTAACCGGCCAGAACATTCACACATCTTAAAAAGACCATGCTCTCTTGTGTCTGATCAAAAGAACTGGCAATGCTCAGATCAGCTCCGTAAATGCCAAGATTAACCGCCTTAGCGAGCTCTAAAACATATTTATTAGATTTAGTTGGGTCATTTAAAAGATCAGGATTGTATTCTATCCTGTTTTCTTCTATAAGTTTCATTACGAGCTTCCTGTCAGGCAAGGTATTAAAAACGTTTTGCGCGTTAAACTTGCTTTCCTGAATATCAGCCTTTGGATGCTCCTCCTCAGAAGTAATATCATCAGATTTTTCTCCACCGCAGGAGAAAATAAACAAGATGGAAAATAAGAAAAGGACCTTATATATATTTTTACTCATGGTTTCAGTAACAAATATACTCAAATATTCCATTTATTTACGGACACCCTCTTCATAATTGACACGGTTAATCTCTTTCCCGTTTTTGTCGTAAAAAATCCACTCTCCGTCGGCTACACTCTGTGCTTTACCCCTTCTTCCGTCGTTAATTATTTTATAATTACATACGCTTTGAATGTTTGAATTGGAATAATAACTGGTGCTTTTGCCGCTTAATTTTCCATCTTTAAAGTTTTGCACCTTACTCACACCACCTGTTTCATAATAGTAGGTCCACTCGCCACTCTGATGACCTTTCTTATACGTTCCTTTTGCATCCGTAAATCCACCTTTTTCGAACCATTGAATGTAGGTGCCGTGCTTAACTCCATTCACATAATTGGTGAGTTCTCTTGGCTGTCCATTTTCATAAAAATAGGACCACTCGCCGGACTTATATCCCTTATCATTATACTCCCCGGCATAGTTTGGCCTACCGTTACTGTACCATCCTTGCCACGTTGCAATAAGGGTTGGCCCTTTCAATGTGCCTTCATCCTTTTTGGTTCCATTGTCCCACCAACTGGTCCAAAGCCCATCTTCTCTGCCATTTATATACGGTCCTTCCTGAAGCTTCTGGCCATTTTCCCACCAGGTGGTCCAGGTGCCGGTCTTGACACCGTTGTCGTAATCCCCTTGTTTCCATTTCTCACCTGTTTTATAAAAATAATTCCAGGTGCCATTTTGTTTGTCGTTTAAAAAATTTCCTTCACTCTCAAGTTTTGCGTTTGAATAATAATAGCTCCATTTTTCTTCGCGGCTGTTGTCCTTTAAAGTGCCCACCATCTCCAGCTTTCCATCGGGCATATAAAATTTCCAAACACCGTTTTTTTTGTTCGCTGTAAAATTTCCTTCGCTTTTAATGTTGTGGTTTTGGTAATAAGACGAATAATAACCGTTCAGGCTTCCTGCCTCGTAAGTAGCCTCGTAATCCAATTCTCCATTGGTATGAAAAAAGCGCCACACGCCATCCTGCAAACCGCCTTTGTATGCACCCATAGCCCTGATAAAACCATTGTCATAGCTGGCGGTCAGACTGCCGGTTCCGCCACTAATGAGCTGCCTGCCTTTTTCATCCCAAAGACCCATTAAATACAGAACCGTGTCTTTATATTCTTTTAAGGATTTATTTTTTCCGTTTTCGTAATAATCTTCCCAGTGTCCACACGGCTCATCGTTACAATAGTTCTGACGTGACGCCAATTTACCCGATTTAAAATACGTTTCGGCTTTGCCGTTGCGTTTATCATTTTCAAAGTTGCCTTTGCTTTCCGGTTCCCCGTTCTCAAAATAGTATGCCCACTCGCCTTCTTTTTTTCCAAGCTCAAACGTCTCACTGCTTTTTACTTTACCGTTTTCGTAGTAGGAGGTCCAGGTACTGTCGGCAAGGTCATTCTCTCCTTTACCCGGCACGTGTTTAGTAACCTGGGAGAGTTTTCCCGATTTAAAATAGTAGCGGTTGGTTCCTGATTTTCTTCCTCTGCTATATCTTTCAATTGCTTTTTTAGTGCCGTTTTCATAGTACATAACCCACACGCTGTCTTCCTTGCCGTAATAATAAAATCCCTTACGGCTCACATTGCCAGATTTGTAATACGCGGTATGAGGGCCATGCGCCATTCCTTTGTAATAATCGGTTTCAGATTTTACTTGTGTTTGCTGGGGATCGTAATACTCTTTTTTTAATTGAGAGGATAACGTTAGGCTAAGAAAAAAGAAAGAAAAAAGAGATAAAAAACGCATAGGTTAAAATTACACAGCAGAACGCAGAAACAGGCTTTTGGTTACATGTTTTGTGAACAATTTTTTAGTTGAAAAGTGTGATA
>JAYSYG010000618.1:0-3194 GCA_043716685.1 Sphingobacteriaceae bacterium
CAAAACGTTTTAAAATAGAAGAAACATTTTTAACTGAATCGGCATCCTTTACTGATGCGCCGCCAAACTTAAAAATCTGCATATATTAATTTTGAGCAAAGTTATAAAAACAAAAAAACCATCCAAATAAGGATGGTTTTCATTCGTAAAATATCTGGAATTATTTTCCTGGTTGTGAAGGAGGAGCGCCTTGTGGGCCATCTGGCAAACCTGAACCTTGTGGTTGTGCTGCCGGCTTGGGCTGTGATGCGGGAACTGCTACTGCTGTTTGCGCTTTCTTTTTTGTAACAGAACCACCATCTTCATTTGAAGAAGTATCAACAACGGTTCCTTGTGGTGACATTAACACACTTAACAAGATCAACGCTATTGCAAGTCCCCATGTTGCTTTTTCAATAAATTCGGTGCCTTTTTTTACACCCATGATCTGAGTAGCTGCACCAAACTGACTTTGAATTCCACCACCTTTGGAGTTCTGAACTAAGATTACCAGTACCAGTAACACACACACTACAATAGTTATAATCGAGAAAAACATGCTTTTTAATTTATTGGTTATTTTAATTTTTTAAATAAGAGGTGCAAAGTAATCACTTTTTACGCAATTTTCAAACTTTTTAATGAATTAGTCCGATTAAAACAGTCAGAACAATTAAACAGGCCGCCAGTCCCAGTGTGGTTTTTTCAATAAACGCAGTACCTCTTCTGGCCCCAATAATTTTGTGGGTGGTTTCGAATTGGCTTTGGATGCCGCCTCCCTTGCTGTTTTGCATCATAATGCTTATTACAAGAAGAACACAGGCTGAAAGGACTAAAATGGATACGATCATGGTTGTGGGTTTTTATTTGCAAGTCTAAAGTACCATTTTTTAGCTAGTTCTAAGCTATTCAGGTGTTATTTTTCAATTTTTGTATAAGACCATCATAATAAGCACTTTTTTGAGGGAACCTCAGGCTCAATATTTCGTATGCACGGATTGCTTTGCTCACGCTGCCTTGCAAAGCATAAATCCTGGCCAGGGTCTCGGTAACAAGATGTTCGTTCTCAAGCAGGCTTTCTTTTGCCTTAATATCGGGTGTATAAAACCGTTGTGGTTCCTCTTTCTGGCGAATAAGCCCCGGGCTGGTTTCAATGATCTTATCAATAATCGCTTTATTCTTAAGCTTCCGCGAATCTGATTCAACTTTCTTCGGATCTTCTTCCTTCAGATCTTTTTTACCCGGCGCTTCCTTTGCTTTTTCAAGGTTAACCTGCTCTTCTATTTGCTCGTAGGATTGTCCGTTGTTCTTTTTTAAGAACGACAGCCAGTCCGCAAAACTTTCAGGTTTTTCTTCTTTTATTTCCTGGCGGTTAAATCCCGGGGTTTTCAGAATTTCCTTTTCTACAAAAGAATTCACAACCTCCCTGCCAATTTCACGCTCCAGGATCTCTTCTGCATTCAATACAGGTTTTACTTCAACAGTTTTTTCTTCAGATTTTACTTCTGTTTTTTCGCCTGCTTGTTCTGTTGAAATTTCTGATGCCTTTAAAATATCCAGTTCCTGCCGGGTATCTTCCTTATGTGTATCGGCTGCTCCTTCTTTCTTAGCCAGTGAAACGATCTCTACCAGCTCTTCCCTTCCTTCATTTTCAACCTGGTGGATCAGCCTGAACAAATGGGCGCGATTAGGCGCAACAATAGCCGTTTTTTTAAGGCTTTGCTGGTAAACAGAAGTATCCCATTTTTTAGAGGCCATACTTAACAAGAGATGCGCCGATTGAAAATAGGGGAAATCAATGACAAGTTTCTGCAACTGTTGCACACTCTCCTTGTCAAGTAGCTTAGGATTGTTAATGTATTTTATAAGATCTGCCGACTGCATCTTGGTATTACCAGTTATTAAAAGCCCGGTTAAAAATATCTTCTGTTAACTGCCTGTAAATTTCCTGCACCAATTCCGGCTCTTTGGCCGAAATACTTTCGGTGCTTTTATAATCTGCAAAACGGGTAAATGTTTGTTCGAAATTTTTAGCCGGTTCAAATTTATTAAAATAAACGACTTTTACTGAGATCGTCAGGCGGTTTAAACTGGCCTGGTCGTTACTTTGTATTGCAACCGGTGATACTGCGTAATCAGCAATATACCCTTCAAACTGAAGGTCTCCGTCTTTAGGCATTAACGCCAGGCTCGTTTGCTGTGAAACCACATCCCGCATTTTTTCTGTAAACCGTTGTGATAAACTAGGCGCCCCCAACGTTGTATTATTTGTAAAGAAACCTACGCTTATTGTTTTTGCCTCAACAGGAATAGAAGCCCCACTGAGAGAAACATGCGGTTTGCAGGAAGAAACAACTGCGATAATTATAATTAAGAAATATTTTAAACTGTTTAGAAACACTTTTTTGATTTACAATTTTTAAAAACAACGTTCATTTACAAATTACTCTTCGATCGTATACTCATTTATTTTACGATAGAGCGTTCTTTCACTGATCCCTAATTCTTTGGCGGCATTTTTGCGTTTACCCTTATGTTTACGCAGTGCTTTTTTTATCATGTCAATTTCTTTATCCTGAAGCGACAAGGTCTCTTCCACTTCAATTACCTGCTGCGATTGGGTGTTTGGAAGTCCCATAGGTGTATGGATCGTGAGGGCCGTATTCCCATTATGTGTTTCATTTTGCTCAAAAGAACGGTTCAGGATCTGCACCGACTCGTTATTTACTTTTCCACCATTCCCTGAAACAAGATCGAATACGATTTTTTTAAGTTCATTAATTTCTGTACGGTTGTCGCGCAACACTTTAAAAATAATCTCCCTGTCATTATCAAAGTTGGAAAAATTAGTTTCGTTCTTTAAAACACTTGGAACATTATTTGAATTGTATTGCGGTAAATATTTTAGCAACGTATCCGCGTTTATTTCACGGCTTTTTTCAATTATGGAAACCTGCTCTGCAATGTTTTTCAGCTGGCGGATATTCCCCGGCCAGTAATAATTTACGAGTACCTGTTCCGCATCAGCAGTAAGTCGCAATACAGGCATACTGTACCTGGCAGCAAAATCATTCGCAAATTTCCTGAACAACAAATGAATGTCGTCTTTTCTTTCCCGCAACGGGGGTAAATAAATCGGAACCGTATTTAAACGGTAATAAAGATCAGCCCTGAATTTTTCTTTTTCGAGCGCTTGATAAAAATTAATATTGGTT